>NZ_CABTML010000001.1:0-11110 GCF_902485895.1 uncultured Anaerobiospirillum sp.
ACGACGCTCTTCCGATCTATAGCGGTAACAACAGCAATAGAGTCGATACCGGCATCTAAGATCTCCTGAGCATGGTTAAGCTTAATGCCACCAATAGCCACAGTAGGAATACGATTCTTGAGCATCATAGCCTGACGACCCATACGCTCAATTCCCTGAGGCTTAGACTCCATATCCTTAGTCTGAGTTGGGAAGACGTGACCTATGGCAATGTATGAAGGCTGTAAGGTTAATACCTTGCATACCTCAAAGATGCCGTGGGTAGATACGCCTAAGCGTAAGCCTGCATTCTTGATGAACTCAAGATCAGCAGTTTGCAGATCTTCCATACCTAAATGAACACCGTAAGCTCCGAACTTAGCAGCTAACTTGTAGTGATCGTCAATAAAGATACGAGCACGGAAGTTATGGCCTAAGAAGCAAGCACGCTTGATCTCATTGACTAAATGCTCATTGGACTCATCATCATGCTTATCAGTCTTGATTCTAAGCTGAATGGTCTTAACGCCCATGGATAACAGTCTTTGCACCCAATCAGCGCTATCAACTACAGGATAAATACCTAAGTTGAATGGGCACTTAGCGAAAGGACCAGCTGCTACAGGGAAGTTGTCCTGAACAATCTGTGGCATGTAATCAAGATTGAAATCAAGGCCCTTATGAGCAATTGGAGGACGCTTGTGCTCAAAGCACATCTCGGTCTCAAAGATACCGCGAGTTACGTACACCTTGCCCATAACTACTGCATCTTCAATGGCATAGCCGCATGCAATGAGGCCTGCAATTGAAGAAGATAAAGCGCAGCCGCCGCCGTGTGCGCCTAAGCCATCTTTCTTGGCATGAGACATCTTAAAGGAGGTCTTCTTGCTCTTGAAGGTGTCTACAGCATCTAAACCAGAGATGTTGTGGCCACCCTTTAAGAGAATGGCGTTAGCACCCTTGGCAATAAGCTCATCGCACATAGCAAGAATGTCTTTATCGCTCTTAATATCATTCTCTGTGCGGCCAGTAAGTTCCATAGCCTCAGGAATATTAGGAGTAAAGACAGTGGTAACCTTTAAGATACGGCTTAAGTTTGCCTTGATATCAGCGCTTTCGATATCACCGGAGGTAGCAGTTAAAACTGGATCCCAAACAACAGGCACACCAGCAAGTGGACCTTCTAAGGCCTTAAGAACAGCCTCTAAGATAGCTGCATTGCAGATTACGCCAACCTTAACTGCAGCAATCTTCTGATCCCAGTCATTTAAAGCTAAGTTTAAAGCTTCGTTGAAAACTTCAACCTTAACTGGATCGACAACAGTGATGCGATCTAAGCTCTGGCAGGTGTATGCAGTAATCAGCGGCATACCCCATGCTCCTTGATCGTGTACAGACATAATGTCTGCAGTCACGCCTGCGCCACCACCTGAGTCGACACCCGCAATAACTAATACTAAAGGACGTGAATTGTTCTTAGGTAAGTTGTTAGTTTCCATTATGCCACCATAGCTCTAAGGTTAGTCCAGCTCAAATAGTCTTAAGAGCAATGCGCTAAGTTTGGCACTGCTGCTAGAAGATTGCTCTAACAATCTTGGGTATGAGGTAGAGGGTTGCCTGTATTAAAAAGAATCTGGCTGTATCATTTTTTCTAGTTTTTGCGCAAAAGCATAACTTATTACCTTGCGCAAGACATAAGATGCATTTGCACAATTATGACACTAGATTTTGTGACGCATCCGACATCTTTTAGCCAAAATACAAACTTTTCTATTATACCCAAATTTAGGTATCTATGCCTAACTTAGTAAAATTGCTCGAAAAACATATAGCTAAAAGTGTAAAACTACAAAATTTTGCAGCCTCATTACTTTAAATAAGCCAATCTTAACTACCAAAATAATCACCACAAGCTTGGTAAAAATGTAAGCACATAGCCTCATTTTCACCTCAGAACCTGACTAGAGCTCCACTAAACAAGCAGAGCGTAGCAGCGGCTCATCGCGCTTGCTCTTGCCTTTTGAACCATACATAGTGCTTTTCACTAGGCTTACGCCAAGTTAAGCCATTATTGGCTATAAAACTGACCAAAGTTTTATAGCCCTGCGCCATACCTAAGTAAAGACATCACAACCCAGTAATCTTCACTCATAAACTAAATTAGTATCGTGCATCCTTAAGCACTCAATTAAATCTAGTAGGCAGGATCATCTAAACAGCCAAAGCTTATGTGTTGGTTAATACAGCGTATGTGACTATCTTGTATAGCTTGATTGCAGAGCACCACGTAAGTTGTGCCCTCTTAACTTATATGTTTTTCAGACACTAAAGCTGAAACTTAGGCCTTAGGAGATGGATACTTTGCCTGCATACGACGGTTGAGTCGCATTGGGCAGAAACGTGGGCCACACATAGAGCAGAAAGCTGCATCGTGTGATAAGCAATCCTCGTCATCCATCTCACGACGCCAGATCTTGTAAGCGTTCTGCTCGTCGAAGCTTAAGATGAATTGGTCTAACCAGCGGAAAGACACACGAGCACGGCTCATAGCGTGGTCGATGTTGTAAGCCTGCTTTAAGCCCTTACCAAGGTCAGCAGAGTGAGCTGCGATCTTGTAAGTGATTAAGCCTTCACGTACATCCTCAGGAGTTGGCAGTGCTAAGTGCTCAGATGGAGTTACATAGCAGAGCATTGCAGTACCGTGCATACCAATGGTGGTTGCGCCAATAGCTGAGGTGAAGTGGTCAAAACCAGCACCGATATCGGTAACGAGTGGGCCTAAGGTGTAGAAAGGAGCCTCGTTGCAGTACTCGTCCTCAAGACGCTGATTCTCTTCAACGCGGTTTAATGGAACGTGACCAGGGCCCTCAATGAAGGTCTGAACACCAGCCTCATAGCAACGACGAGCAAGCTTACCGATGTTGCGCAGCTCACCGTACTGAGCCTCATCACAAGCATCGTAGATACCGCCTGGACGCAGACCGTCACCTAAGGATAAGGAAACGTCATACTTGCGGCAGATCTCCATGAGCTCATCAAAGTGCTCCCAAGCCATGTTCTCGCAATCATGCTGCATCATGTGAGATGCCATGATAGCGCCACCACGGGATACGATGCCCATAACACGATCAGCAGCATATGGCAGCAGATCTTTAGTTAAACCAGCGTGGATGGTGAAGTAGTCAACACCTTGCTCACACTGATCGATAATTACCTGACGGAATAGCTCCCAGTTGAGGGCATTAGCATCACCACCAGCGCGATCTAAGGTCTCGTAAATTGGTACAGTACCAATTGGTACAGGAGAAGCGCGTAAGATAGCTGAACGTAAGCCGCTTAAGTCCTCTAAACCAGTGGACAGATCCATTACAGTATCTGCACCATACTTTAATGAGGTCTTGAGCTTGCCAATTTCCTCTTTGAAGCCTGAGGATACGGATGAAGCACCGATGTTAGCGTTAACCTTGGTTAAGAAGTGCTTACCAATAATCATTGGCTCGCACTCTGGGTGCTTGATGTTTGAAGGGATAACTGCACGACCGCGAGCAATTTCGTCACGTACCATCTCTGGAGTTACGGACATCTTGTCGCGCTCAAGCTTAATAACGCCGTCGCCAAAGATTACGCCTTCAGAGGTGTGGAACTTGTTGCGGAACTCTTCTGGGTCAGTGATCTGCTCTAAGAAGCATGCAGACTCACGCAGAGCTACGTATTCCATCTCAGGAGTAATGATGCCTTCTTTTGCATACTCAAGCTGAGTCTTAGCATTCTCACCGCGAGCGGCAATGAATGGTGCACGAATAGCCTTACGCTGCTCAGTGCTCTCAAGCTCGGTATCTACCACGTAACGTAAGATGGTGTCGCCATTAGAGAGCTTGGTCTGAATATATGGAATACGAATATCTGATTTGCCGTCTGCGAACTCTACATAAACAACGCGGTTTTCAGGACGAACAAAACCTTTCTTAGCATGAGCGCTGTTAGCGGCTAACTTGCCCTCTCTGCCCTCTTGCTTTGCTGCAAGGTGAGCAGCCTTAGCTGCAGCGAGTTCGTCAAAATGAATCTTGGAGACATTCAAAGTATCGTTGCCTTGTGCAGAACCTTTCTCGGTGCCGTCACAAGCAGAATCAAGGTAACAACGGTAGATTGAATTAGGAGCAATGGTACGCATCGACAAATCCTTGGTAAAACCTTTGGTGTTTTAGCCTGTCGATAAGTGACACGTATGAAAAGAGAGGAGTAAAGCTATTAAAAGCGGTATACGCTATGCGCTATACACCATGCGCTATACACGCAGCCGCATCATAAGCGAATGTAAAAATCAAACGTCTGATTGCAGCTCTTAACGCTTGCTCATATGAGCAAGCCTCTTTATCACCCCATCTAAAGCCACAGTAATTAATCTATACAGCCTTGAATATGAGATGAAGTCTTAGCTTCACTATGAAAGAGGTATTTAGCCTGTTTCCTTCGCAGAGATTATTCTTTTCAGGTACGACGGATTTAGCCCTTTAAGGGGCCCTCTCAGCCTTGCGGCACTCCGACAAGCACAGCCCATTATAAGCACATCTATGCCCATGTGCATAACTCATGGCAAAAGAAAGATCGATAAAAAGTGTAAGCTAACATTTTTTATCACCCCCAAAAGCCCATAAAATCTGACCAACCACCGCACCAAACAATGCGCAACATCCGCTGTTGCATCTAGGTTTGCACCCCACCAAACCGCCTCACTCAGCTTGGATCCTAGTCAACACCTTAGCCTTATATCCCAAACAATAATTTGTATCGACAAGTTCTCATCAAGCCATCAAGCCACCAAGCCATCAAGCCCGACCGCACGCCGCACCATACAACCCACAATCACCAACCTAACTTATAAGTTAGCTAAGCGCTCACATAAGTCAAAAGCACAGCTAAGCAAGTCATCCTAGCCGTTAGATCCTATAGCGGGTAGGCAAAATGCTTGCAACTCCATGGCCTATGCAACTTGAATAATGATGCGGCCCTCCCATCAAATTCACTACCTTGCAATGGCCGCGCTCTTATAGCCATAATCGTTTAGCCCTGATCTTTAGACAATAATCTTATGGCGCTAATCGTTTAGCTCTGATCCTTAGACAATGATCTTCTGGCGATAATCGTTTAGCCCTGATCTTTAGATAATGATCTTCTTGTGCTAATCATTTAGCTCTGTTCTTATGGCCAAGATCTTTTGGCACCAATCGTTTAACTCTTATCTTATAGCCATGATCTTTTGGCACTAATCTTTTAGTGATGATCTTTTGGCACTAATCGTTTAGCTCTGATCTTATGGCCATGATCTTCTGGCGCTAATCGTTTAGTGATGATCTTTAGACAATGTTCTTTGTTGCGTTGCATGCAACTTATAGCCGCAAACTCACGCGGCCATTCTTTTATGTCAATAATATGCCCAGCTGTTCTTCTGAGCTCTGATGATAAAAGCACGCCGCGAGATCAATCAATGCCGCATGCCGCATGCGGCATATATGGCCACATGTTAAAGCCATAGATATAGCTTATGACCTTAACAAGCATGCGTATAAATCGCCTTAAATGCGGTAGTAGCAACGATCTATAGCCGTGATCTTTTTGCATGAATTCAAGATTATGTGATCTTTAATGATCTTATTAAGGAGGCAAGAATGATCTTATGTGTCCCAACTTTGACAGAAAGACATGCGCTGCAAGCCTACAATGCAAAGGCGTTCTATCTATAACGCGACCCTAGCGAACAATACGACTACTGCTACTATGATCTCTAGCATTACTGCAAGCGATGCTGTGCTTTTGATCCTTTGCGCGGATTTAAAGAGAGTTTGTGCAGCGATCTATTTACTGACGATCTTTGAGACCATGATCTTATGATCTTAAAAATGCGTCAGTGATGGTTATTTAGCAAAAAATTTGTAAAGTCCTATTTTGCCTTAGATACGGTGTTTAAAGGCTTTATATGCCATGGCTTTTGAGTAACCTGACAAAACGGCACAACTTTGGCATCATAGACTCAAGTTATGTCTATTGTCCTAATATTGCCATAGCTAATAATATAGTCTTGTGGTGGTAGTTTTATTAGCGCTTGCAACACTTAAGTTATGCTCTTTAGGATAAAGACCATCAAGCATGGGGGCTTAATGGTCGAGACAAAAAAGTTACAAACCTTTGCAATAGCAGTCTCAGGGGGATACTAAGTGCACTCATGGAATGAGGGATACCATACCGATACGAACTATTCGGCTGGTTACTTCCCACAAATCAACCCTTTATACGTCAAGCATCTCTTTACTTTTAAGCACCAGGCGTTCCCTACCATTGACGAGAACTTCACTGGTTGCGAATTAGGTTTCGGCCAGGGCGTGAGTGTGGTCATGCACGCAGCTGCTTCTCCAGGTAAATGGTACGGCACTGACTTCAACCCAAATCAGGTAAACTTTGCTCAAAAGCTCGCTAAGTACGGCTCAGTTGCTGTTAACTTAAGCGACGATGCGTTCGGTGACTACGCCAACCGTGAAGATGTTCCAATGCTCGATTACATCTGCGTACACGGTATTTGGTCATGGATTAGCCACCCAAATCAGCAGAGTATCGTTGAGTTTGCCAAGAAGAAGCTTAAGGTAGGCGGTGTTCTGTACTTATCCTACAACGTTGGCCCAGGCTTTACTTTCTTCGAGCCAATTCGTCAGGTTATGTACGATTACATCAAGACCTGCGGTGTTCCTGCTAAGACTCAAGAGAGCCAGGTGCCAGGCATTATTGACTTAGTTGATAAGTTAGTAAGCTTCAAGAAGGGTTATGGCGAGAGCGCTTTAGTAAAGGATCGTATTGATCGTATCCTGCACAACAACGGTTTAACCCACAACTATCTGTGCCACGAGTACCTCAACGACGAGTGGGATATTTCCTCTCACAGCATTGTTGCTGAGCGTCTTGACCAGGCTAAGCTGAGCTTCGTTTGCCAGCATCCTTTCTACTCTAATATCGAAAACTTCGTCTTAAAAGAGGAAGAGACTAAGATCTTAGATCGCTTCAGTGGTACTGAGGTGTACAACGGCCTTAAGGACTACATCACCGGCGAGCAGTTCCGCGCTGACTACTTTGTTCGTGGCTCACGTCGCTTAAATGAAAAGCAGTACCGCGAAGAGTTAGATAAGCTGTGCTTCATCTTAGTTGCCGACCACGAAGTTGATGAGATTACTCTCGATACCCGTAACGGCCGCGCTGTATTAAATCCTCAGAACTTCCAGCCTGTTATTGAAGTTATGAAGGACCACCGCGTTTACTCCTTCAAGGAGCTTGGCGATAACATTGTTAACAACAAGTATCGCAAGTTTAAGAACGCTGAGGGCAATGATTACTCTCAACAGGATCTTATCAATACTGTTATCTTCTTACTCTGCACCAATCACATTGCTCCTGCAGTTAAGGAGAACACCATTTCTAAGGACATCATCAAGCGCTGCAAGAACATCAACCGCGCAGTTATCAACACTGAGGCTGGCGCTGAAGTTACCTACGTGGTATCTCCAGTTACTATGTGCGCTTTCCGTATTGATGACATTACTCGAATGGTTCTCGCTCTTATCATGGTTCGTCCTGATGTTAATGAGCAGGAAGTCTACCAGGCATTCAAGCCTATGATCGCTGAGCATGATCTCAAGCTCTTCGACAAGGAGCGTAAGCCTATTACCGATCCAGATGAGATCGATAAGACTTTCAAGAAGAATATTCACAATATCTTCACTAAGACCATTCCAACCTACAAGAAGCTCTTCGTTATCTAAGAGCCTAGATAGGATTTTAAGTTTTACATGTAGCCACACAAAGTTAAGTCGTATAAGACCAAAGAACAATGGCAAAAAGCAACAGGACAACAACCTAAAGCTTTGCCTCCCCATTACGACTACTTTGCCACTACTTAAGTTAGTGTAGAGCTACAGTCGGTCATTTGACCGCAAGGATTACGAGTACTTCAATATGTCTAAAGAAGTAGCTACAGAATTACCTTTAGCTTCAAGTTATTGCGACCAGAGCAATCCGTTCATGGCGCAGTACCTGCTCACCTCTCAGGGCTTTGACTTCCCTGATTTAAACAATGCTAACGCTTGTCAGCTGTGCATTGGCAACGGTACCACCATCACTATCAATGCTGCAGCTGCTAGCACCATTAAGTGGTGGGGTAACGAGGCAGACAACTGCTTATTCTTAGCCGCCAAGAACATCACTACTGGCACTGGCGTTGATGTAAACATCGAGCTTGCTAACTTTGATGAGTTTGCCAAGAACAACAACCTGCCTCAGTTTGATTTCGTTACTATCAATGGCGTATGGTCATGGATTAGCGAAAAAGAGCGCCGTGACATTCTGAACTTCCTGTCTAAGCATGTGAAGGCTGGTGGTGTTTGCCAGGTTTCCTACCTTGCAGCTCCAGGCAATACCAACATGGGCCCAATCGTTGAGGTTCTTCACCGCTTTATGGCTGACAATCTTCCAGGCAATATGCCAGCTGATGAGAAGATTGCTAAGGCTGCTGAGCTCGTTGTTGAAATCGGTAAGGCTAACCCTGCTGTTCTCATCCGCGTTCCAAAGCTGCTCCAAGATCTTGCTGCAGCTGCTGCTGGTAAGGATGATGGCGAGTTTGCTAAGAACTTCTTATCTAAGCACTGGCGTTGCTTCCACTTACGTGAGATGGCCGCCATGTTTGATAGCATCGACTTTGGCTTCTTAAGCTCCAACTTACCAAAAGATCAGCTCGTTTATACCCAGCTTACTGATGAAGAGGCTGAGTACATTGAGCAGTATCGCGGCACTACCTTATACGAGACCTGCCGTGACTTCCTGTTAAACCGCGAGTACAGATCTGATCTGTTCTGCAATGGCGCTCGTCAGCTAACTGCAAATCAGTATGTTCAGAAGTACAACTCTCTGACCTTAATGTTAACTGCAGACTTAACTGAATTTGACTACAAGATTAAGTGCCCAAGCGGTGACAAAGATCTCGACCGTGGCTTATACGAGCCATTATTAGTTGCTTTTAACGACTACATTCCTCACGCTATTGGTGAAGTACGTAATGCATTAAAGCAATTCAATGCTGAGATTGCAGATAGCGACATCGACATGGCTATCAATACCTTAGTAAGCATCGGTATGTTAGTTCCATGTGCTGATCCATCCAACATCACTGAAAAGCTCGTTGAGCAGTGCAACCTCGTTAACGCTGCCATCTTATCCGATGCTGGTATGAATATCCGTACCTTAGCCTCTCCTGTATTAGGCTTTGGTTACTCACTTACCGACATCGAGTACAGAATGCTGCAACTCGTTACCCAGAACGACGACATGCAGCCTCTGTCCATCATCGAGAAGCTCTTAGAGTCTGTTATCGTTGGTGATCTCAAGCTCAAGGATGTTGATACTACCTCTGAAGATGAACTTATTGAGTTCTTAAAGAAGACTGTAACTAAGTTCACTACCTTCACCATGCCTCTTCTTTTCAAGTTAGGCATCATCTAATAAGGTAAAGTTACAACTTTCCATCAGCGCACATGCCCTTGTGAACTAAGAAGCTTACAAGCAACATCTCGAGGGAATGTCGCAAGGCAAGCTTAGCTTGCCACTAACTCAAGCCCCGCTCCGTCGGGGCTTTGTTTTATCCAAACACCCTACCCATCCAGCTATCAAAGCAAATCCACACCTCTTCACCACAGCTACAGCCGCAAGCACAGGCACAGCAGACACTATCTATACCAGATAAGCAATGCCGACCTCAGATAGCCTTTAAACGACTTCACAGGCTAGCAATTGCATACACCACAACTCTTCTACTACGCGCTAAGTTCTACTATTGCGGGCTACAAAGCAAATGAATTTTGTATAGCCATAAAAAAACAAAACCCCAGAATAGTTGCCTACTCTGAGGTTTGATGTATTATCTTAGCGCTAAGCGCTAGTGGCAGTCTTTAGCCTAATAAACTCAAGCCTAGCTGAGGACGTGTGTTAGCCTGCATCAGCATTGATGAAGCTGCCTGCTGAATAATGCTCTGCTGAGTTAAGTTAGCAGATTCTTCAGCAAAATCAGCATCACGAATACGGCTACGAGCATCAGCCTCGTTAGCAGCTACGTTGGACTGGTTGCGGATTGATGACTCAAGACGATTCATCATGGCACCAAGCTTGGCACGCTCACCGTCAACTACACCAATCATACGATCCATTGCCTGGATAACGTAACCGATATCGGTCTTACCAAAAGTGGCATTAAAATTAAACTTAACGATATCATTTGTCATGCTATAAGCAATCATACCGTCAACGTTTGGTGCACCACCTGCAGCACCGCCTTTTGCGTCAAGAATATCGTTTAGTGCATTATCTTGATTTCCAAGAACGAAGATCTCATTGAATCTCATAGACAGCACGTCTACATCAATGGTATCGCCTTTGTTGGAACCGACCTGCAAACTCAACTGACCGGTTTGCACACCAGCAACAGCAGTTCCTTTATTTAAGAACAAACTGTTTTTAGAGATTTGCGACTCTGGTCCGATAAGCACTTTCTTGCCTGCATAGGTAGTCTGAGTTGCAATTCTGGCAATTTCGGTACCTAGAGCAGAGGCTTCTTTAGCAAGTGCATCACGATCGGCTGCTGTATTGGTACCATTAGTTGCCTGAACAGCTAGAGTACGGATCTTTTGCAGCATATTGGACATCTCGTCCATAGAGCCTTCAATAGTCTGCAAAAGAGCAATGCCATCGGATGCATTACGATTACCCTGATTGAGACCGTTAATCTGGGATGTTAAACGGTCTGCGATCTGGAGTCCTGCAGCATCGTCCTTAGCACTGTTAATACGAAGACCACTTGATAGTCTTTGGTAAGTAGTCGTCAGCTGTGTGTTAACGTTACCTAAGTATCTTTGGCCTTGCAGAGCTGAAAAGTTTGTATTTACAAATACTGCCATGACGACTCCAAGGACTAGCCAAGTAAGCTTAAGCCAAGCTGAGGACGGGTATTAGCCTGCATCAGCATGGAAGCAGCTGCCTGCTGGATGATGGACTGCTGAGATAAGTTAGCAGACTCTTCAGCAAAGTCAGCATCACGAATACGGCT
>NZ_CABTML010000002.1:0-3906 GCF_902485895.1 uncultured Anaerobiospirillum sp.
ACACTAGTTAACTAATCTTTGCATATTAAATCAAATGCCTTTAAATAGGCCTTTATTCATCTGCTGCGGAACTGGTAAAGCAAAAGGCCGCAGTTCGTGATCACGAACTGCGGCCTTTTGATTACTTCATGTTGATTAGAAATACTATGCGTACTTATCCTTTATCTAACATGCTCTCAGCTAATTAACATGGCTTATGCAGCCTCATGGGCATACTCAACATGCTTTACATACCATTGGTTCTTCTCTTGCTTGAGCCAATTGTTTTTGTACTCGATTGGAGATAGTCCACCAAGTCTTTCGATTCCTCTATCATTGTTCCAGTAGTTGATAACATACTCAATACGAGCCTCTAAAGTTTCAAAATCCTGAGCCTCAAACTTTCCAAATAATGCTAATAGCTCAGCTTTTATTCGGCCAAAAGCAGACTCCATTGCTCCATTATCTATACTGTTACCTTTTCTAGACATGCTTCTAATAACATTTCCAGCTCTTTCAATCATATCAATGTAAGCCTGATGTTGATATTGGCTTCCTTGATCAGAGTGCAAGATGATCTTCAGATTTATAGGTCTATACTCCAGAAAACCTACTATACTTGCCAAAACAAAATCGATACCAGGACATTGAGAGATCGACCAGCTTAAAATCTCATTATTGAACAAGTCTACAACCATAGACAGATAGAGCTTATTTGATCCCTTGGTTGTAATCTCTGTTACATCTGTTACCACTTTGTAATATGGTCTACTTGCTTTAAATTTGCGCTTTAAGAGATTTGGAGCCAGCTTTCCTACTGTGCCAACGTAGCTGCTGTATTTGCTGGTTTTATAGGGAGGAACATAAAACATCCATAGTTTTCTCATGTTCCTTCTTATCTTTTGAAGGCTAAATGTAAGAGCCTCTGTACGGCGAGCCAGCTCAATACGCATACGATGCACACCAATTTTGCCATTGAATTCATTATAGATCTCTATAATGGCAGCATTCAGAGCATCTTCACTTTCCTTTTTCGCAGCTACTATTGATGTACGAACTTTGCTATAGTAATGGAAGTCTGATGTTCGCAGACCAAAGACACCCATGGCAACTCTAATATGCAGCCATGGGTTCTCTTTAACTAAATGCTCATAGCACTTTATAACAAGCTCTTTTCTCTCACCCTTTGTGAGGTATCGGCTTATCGGTGCCTGCTCAAGAGCTACTTTTTTTTTAATCGCTACAGTGTAACTCAGTAGCCGATCGTAGGCTCTTTTTATTTGGTTATACTTGACTTTATCTGGTAGATCTTCGAAGCCCTCGCTATTTATATCAATATCAGGGACTCGTCCTCTGTTATTAGCGATCTTTGGGTACTCTTTAGCTGGAATGCCAGTTATTAAATCCAATGGATTTGAGTACTCGCTTGAGATCTTGATATAGTCAACTGCGTACATTGGATTGAGGAACTCTTTAGGAATGATGCCATTTAACAAATCTTGGCGGTTCTTCTCGAGCTTTTCTGCACGCAGTATCTCCCTATTTCTGTCTTTCTTCTTTGCTGCATATGGCTTGATCGTGGCTTTAGCTTTTCCATGCTTAGACACTGGCAGAGAATCTCGAGTTGTTCTATTGTGTGCAGAGGTGCCACTATAAATCGGACGTGAGATTAATCCTCTAGCAGATGTTTTAAGCATCTTCTCATCTATATTTGCGCATTGAGTGGCAGTGATCGGTTCCTTATCATGAGTAACTTCTAGCGCAGCCTCATCCTCTGCATCCATACACGCATCAAAGCAATCAATACCACAGCGCATCTCTATGTCCACAGAGACACTGCATTCATCAGATGAATCAGGGGTTGACTCTTCAGCGACTGAGCATGGTACTGTCTCTATTTGCGCTACAGCCAATTTCGAGCTTGTAATAAAACTAGATACATCGCCATTGCATTCGTCTAAGCAGATCTTCCACCTTGAGGTTATCTCTGATGGTTCTTTACAGAATAAAACATTCTCTCTAGTCCAATTACCAACTTTGCGGTTATATGCATACATTGCGTTCAAGTTCGCAATGGATAGATGGTTGCAGCTCTTGAATATCCATGACTCAACCACTGAGATATCAATGGTCGAAGATAAAGGAGCGATGAATGCGCCATTAACTGGAGCACAGTTGTCTAGGCGCGACTTACGCATACGCTTTAATCGCCCTTCAGTAACCTTGAAAATCAAGCTAACTTTGCTATCTGGAAGGTTATAAGCAATGGCAAACTCAACCATTGATGCTACGTCTATTTCTGAAAAACCGCCTGGCTCAGTCATAGCACGTAGACGTAGGTACTCGTCAGCGCCATGCAAATTCAAAAATGATATAATTCTGCTAGCATCAGGAGCTGAAATTCCCATTAATCCTGTAAGATCTGCAGGCTTTGCACCATGCTTCCATAATTCTGCGGCATCTGTAATCTGATCACCAGATGGCTCAAATGTAGAACAATTAAGGGTTTTTCTTGCCTCGATAACCTTTTGCTCAAAGATCTCATCACCGGTCTTTTCATTGAATACAGCATCTTGCTTCTTGCAGGATGCAAGATGCTCCGCTACTAGGATATCGAACACTTTGCCGTCATTCAGCTCAGCAATCATGTCCTTAACAAAAGCCTGATCTATACCATTAGGAAGAGCAGGCTCAGCACCATACTCTAGTGCATGTCCTGTGGTTTTACGAGTGCTAACTGCTGTTCTAAGCTCACGCTCTGTAACTCCGAAAACAATTCGGGCTTTGCTTATAGGGAGTCCACAAGCAATAACAGTCTCGGCAGCAACTGCCAAGACATTATTGTCATTTGATGAGGTGGCTGCTAAGGTTGGATTAGCTCTAAGCCAATCTGCTCCATGTACGCTAGAAGCAAACAAAAGTCTCGCAACATGAGCATCGCTAATGCCGAGCTCTTTAGCTATTGCTGTGTTCTTTGCGCCAGCTTCTTTTAGCTCAAATAACCTATTAATTTTTTCTACAGAAATTTTAATATTTGAACTCACAATAATTTCCTTTGCATTGAATTAGATCTAGGATTTAATATGCAAAGAATAGTGTACATGATCAAATGAGGATCAATAGCGCCAAAGACGATGCTGCTGGTCTCCAGATCGCTGATCGCTTAACAAGCCAGATAAATGGTTTAAATCAGGGAAATCGTAACGCATCAGACGGTATCGCACTTGCCCAGACTATTGAGTCCGGCATGGACGAGATCTCAGGAATGCTTCAGAAGATGCGTACATTAGCCGTACAATCAGCTAATGGCACAAACACAACTGAAGATCGCACTGCTCTTTTTAAAGAGATGGGAGCCTTAGCAACAGAGATCAACCGCATCTCCACCCAAACCACCTTTGCGGGCAAGTCAGTCTTAAACGGCAAAGTAGCTGGTTCTATCTACGGCGATCCTGGCGCTGGCGCAGGCCCTGCGCCTGGTGGTGGCAATCCAGCTGGTGATAAAGGCACTCTCACATTACAGGTAGGCTCCAATAAAGGCGATACAATCTCGTTTGATGTTGAGTCTGTTTACTTCTCTAAGATCGCAAATGATAACAATCTCATTGGCACAAATGCTGACAAATTCTTCAAGGTTGCCAACGGAGAAGTAACCATTAACATCAATAAAATCAGCTTTACTCCGCCAACCGGCCAAGGTCAAGGCCAAGGTAATCTAAAGTATATTGGTGATGTTATCAACCTGATGGATAGCGCTATTGCCAAGGTTGATGGCATGCGTGCCGACCTTGGTGCTTTACAAAATCGTTTAGAGTCATCTATCCGCAACCAGTCTAATGTTGCTGCTAATGAAGCTGATGCCCGCAGTCGTATCCGCGATGCTGACTTTGCTGAAGAATCAGCCAACTTATCACAGCAATCAATCAT
>NZ_CABTML010000003.1:0-48677 GCF_902485895.1 uncultured Anaerobiospirillum sp.
AATCAGTGTGGTTTTGTTAAATCCTAGCAATTGCATGTTTCCTTAAAATTCGATAAACATGCGGTTTATAATATGTATGCTAGCTTTTAAATTTAACCCCCGTAAAATCGACCAAGTACCTGAGAGTAGTTCACGTATACATGGTTTCCATTAAGATCAGACTGACAGTGCACCATCACATACAGCACAACTAAAACACGTACTCTGAATTACCTACCTTGCATAATGACTAGCCATAGTGAATCCGGTGCAGCATAGTGTAGCTATAAGCTTAACCAAAGAAGCGTGACTCCATGCCGCGCCAATGCGAATGTGTATGGCTATAGCGTCTAGCTGTAGCATCAAGCGGCAGTGTCAATCAGTAGCATCAAGCAGCAGTATCAAAGTGCAGCCATGCGCTAACGCAAACTCATGGCCAAAGCCTGAGTACATGGCCAGTAAGTTACTCTTTGATACATGCCGTAGCGTACGCATTGGTAGTTAAGCAGCATCAACAAAATAGCTTACTTTCTCTCTTCCTTACACAGAAAGGTAAAAGTGTAGAGCTATTCCCATACGAGTCTGCCTGCTTAGCCTTGAGTTTGCTCGTACGACGGGCTGGTATTTATAAGCTGACTCTTCTACATCCCGTTGCCTTCATTGCTACGCTGTTGTAGCTGCTAGACAATTACGTTAGTACTAGATTAAGTGACAGCGTAATGGGCTGAGCTGCATTGGCTACGAGCGCATTATGAAAATCATGCTTCAACATGATGCAATGGTAAAAGAGAAACTGCTACGATGAGCCGCTTGCTTTTGGTGCTGATGTCTGCAAGATTTTGCTGTTTGATGAAAACATTTGCAGATTGCGACGCAAAAGGGCACTGAGGACTATTGGCAAAAAGATGATGTGAAAAATTATGATGATGAAGAGATATATGATGGATGCGATGGACGCAAAAAGGGTATGTTGATGAAGAAGAAGAAGAAGAAGATTTTGTTTGAGGGAGATTAGTTTGCTAAGAACTTAGCTAGAGGGGATGGGCTATATCGATAAAGCCCCCTGTCTCGGCGAGTACCTGAAAGACTACACAATCCTCTAGGTTCAGTGCTCCACGGATCCTACCCCGTGGCTTCCCCTAGAAGTGCGTTCTGTCTTATACAGCATCATGTCTCTGCTATTTAAGCAAGCTTAGCTGCTGCTCAGTTCCAATCCAAGACCATACCGACAAAGCTCCGACTTCAAAGAATTTCATAACAGGCTTACGCATGATACCTATTATGAATAACGTTGCACTCTGGTCAGTACGTTAGCTTCACTCCGAAGAGATCCGCTATAAAAAAAGAGGCTTTATAGAAATTCGGAAGTCAGGGAGCGACCCGTCATTCCTAACTGATTGCTAAGCAAGCTCAACAATCAATCTACGTATAGTTTCACATAAAAGTTCCCTCTTTTCCACTAGATTTTAAAAAATCTTTTTAGAAATAATTTTTGTACGTGTAGACAACAACAAACGCCCCTATTTATGCGCTTTGCTATAAACAGTGCAATTTTGTCAAAATCACCATTACTTGTATGACAACTGGCGCTTTTTACACAAGATCATGAGATCTCAGCCCCTAAGATCACCGCTTTTTCATGAGATCGTTGCACTATAAACCTTATAAATAAGCCGTTTGATCACAAACAGCGGTGATCTTTTCTCTATTTTGCAAAAGATCAAACAAGATCGCCGCTCTGATCTCATGATCTTTCAAAAAAGATCACGCCATATCCTCTGATCTTTCAACAGGATCACGCCCTATCCTCTGATCTCTTAGAAAGATCACTGGCTATCTTCTGTTCTATTAGAAAGATCACTGGCTATATTGTGATCTTTTGAAAAGGATCAGGCCCTTTGCCTAGAGCTTTCAATGAGATCACGCGCTACCCTGTGATCCTGTACCAAGATCGTTTCAAGTATGGCTTATCAGAGGATCACCGCTGAGCACTAATGATCCTTGCTTAGGATCAGGGTCAGTTGCTAAAGAGCAGAGTTATTGCTCTTGAAGTAAGATTGCTCCTAGAGTGGTGGTCGCGCCTAACTCACAGCCGTATAACAGCATGGCACGCTAATCATTATTGATAAGTGATGGTTCATGCCGCGCATCTCTCATGCTGCTGAATAAGCAGTGCCTAGACTGTGCTGCTCTTCTGATCTCTCGTTAAATGGTAGAGTAATAAAATGAGCTGAAAGTTCCACTTGCTAAGATCGCCAGCTGTAAGTCATGCCATGAACGCTAATGCGTTATGTTTAGAGAATGATTGCTATGCTCTTATCGTGATAAGTCTGTGCACTTTGCTTAAGATAAAGCTATGAGCTACTGATACAATATGCATAGCAGCCCTTGTGCTAATCATTTATGACCTTTATTGCCTACTCTATGTCTTCAAGCAAACTTCATCTACGTAAGCGCACTAAGTTAATCGCAGCCTGTGCAGCACTGACCATAGTTAGTGCTCTAAGTACTGCAGTATACCTGCGCAATGAGATCACATCATCGAGCGTAACGCATTTAAGCTTGGAGAGTATTGCGCCACTTCCTGAGCTTAAGGTGGGTGATCTTATCTTTAGAATGGGAGTTGGTGCTGATAGCTTTGTCATTGCAGATGTCACTAATAGTAAGTACTCACATATGGGTATGATTAGCGCTATCGAGCCTGAGATCTTAGTTACGCACGCCACCACTGCAGATGATGCAGGCTCAAACTTTGAAGGGGTGATTACTATTCCCCTTGAGAACTTTGTTAGCGAGGCCTCTTCTCTAGCCATTGGTCGCTATCAAGATCTTAAAGACAGCTCTATTGAGCAGGTGCAAAACTATCTTAAGAGTATTGAAGGTCAACCCTTTACTATCACTCCAGATCCACGATCTATCTACTGTAGCTCCATGGTGATCTTTGCTCTACAAGATCATGTCACCATGCAAGTTAACAAGACATTCTTAAACATTCCGCTCAACGAGGGCGATTATTACGTCCCGCAGTCATTTATCGAAGATCCCAATCTTAAGATCATCTATGTCTTTGATGATCCGCAATCCCTCTAAAAGTAGCACTAACGTTAACGCCTAACCTTAGCAGTACACAAGCTCACGTTGAAGGTCCAAGGCACTTTAATGTCAATTGCTCTTATAACGTGCTAGCTTAGTAAAAGATCATGCACATGCTAATGCCTTTACCACTATCACGATCTTTTTCTTAAGCCCAAAAACAACAAAGGCACCACAGGTTGTGATCCCATGATGCCTTTGCATGATGTTAGGCTCTAGTATTGCTATAGCCTATCTTGTTGCCTGAAGCTAGCAGCTTACTGAGCCTTAGCCTCTGCAGCTGGAGCTGCAGCCTGCTCAGCAGGAGCAGCCTGAACTTCGGCATTAGCAGGAACTAAGTCCTCAGCAGCAACCTCAGCGGTCTCTTCAGCACGAGCCTGGTTTAAAACAACAGCATAGTTGTCGCCAGATAAACGCATTGGGATTGCACTAACAACTTCGCTACCATCCTTGAAGATGAACTTAACGTTAGCAACAGCCTCATTGCCCTCAGCGGTAATGTCGGTAACAACGTACTTAGCAAAACCACCCTTTGCTGCAGCAATAGCCTTGGTGGTGTTTAAGATCTCACCTAAGCTCTGAGAAACTAACTTCTGGTTCTCCTTGGATACGTCAGAAAGATCCATTACTGACAGCATCTTGTGTAAGTCGCTGTTTACAACACCGTCAGCGTAAACCTTAGCAGGGATGGATGCATCTGGAGCATTGTCACCACAGCCGGTTAAACCAGCGGTTAACATAGCTGACACTAATGCAATCTTGGCAATCTTTAACATCTGCAATTCTCCGTGTGGATGGGATTATTCGTTACCTAAGAAGCTCTTATCCTTATGTGCATACAGAGCGCACAATGGCATTAACACGTCTTGCTGGAGTTTTTAGCTACGGTGAAGCAGGTAACTTTCACAGAGCATCGCAAGCAAATACGTTAGTATTCTTAGTCTAATTTTATACTATAGCCGAGCAAAGCGTGAACAACAATGATACGAATGCTATTTTGCGATAGACGATCCAATATTTTTTCGCTTTTGCATGTTTGTATGAGTAAATAGGTAATTGCTGCTTGTATAAATGCGCCTATACATGGGACCACTTCATAAGGTGCAAAACCTTAAGGCATTTAGATTGGGCGCATAAAAAAATGCAGGCCTAGTGGTGGTCTGCATTTTTTAATCAAAGCATATATCCTATTAAGCTAGCGCTTATACCTGCTTAACAGCACCAATGATGTAGGTTAAGGTGCTGTGCTGATGTTCCTTTAAGGTGATGAGGCCGTAGCCATTGTTAAAGGCATTAGCAGCACAAGTCATAGGCTCAACAGCTAAGCACTTACGACCTAATTTGTCTGGAGTGTACAGCTGCATGAATGGAGCATTGGACTTGCAGTAAACCTTCAGATCCTTGTTCTCGAGCATGACGGTATTCATGCGAGCAGCGCCTTCAGAGATGAAGCAGTGATCGATTTCAACTGGGCCCATAGCACGTGGCTTTTGGAAGTTGAAGCCTAAGTCATCTACAGAGACAACCTCAGTTGGGATCTTGCGCTCGGATAAGGCAAAGGCACGAGTAAATGGCATGGATAATACGCACTCATCGATGAGCTGACCATCAATAGTGATATATGGGTGCATACCGATGCCATATGGAGCGTCTTCCTTGCCTACGTTCTGAGCAGTAATGTCGATCTTAAGACCCATGCCCTCAATAAGCTCATAATTAGCCTGCAGGCTGATTAAGAAAGGATAACCTGGCTGTGGAGGAATGAAGCACTGCAGCTCAACGCCGCTTGCTGACATACTCTTGATGGACCATTCTTGCCAAGCCACTAAACCGTGAGAGGCGCACTGAGTCTCTTTGTCGTTGATAGGAAGACTGTACTCTTTGTTTGCAAAAGTATAGATACCATCCGGAATACGATTTGGCCATGGAGCGAGGATCTTGCCCTGATAGCCCTCAGGAACAGACTCTGGCTTCCAAGGCATGATGATGTCATGACCTAAATACTTTAAGCTAGCAATTGCACCGCCGATGGTTACGATAGTCGCAGTGTAATCACCTGCCTGGAGTAAAACCGTCTTGCCGCTAAGATGCATAAATTCCACCTTGCTTTTGTCTGATTGAAAAGTCCAAAAGATCAATCACGAATACACTGCTTGTGACTAGGTCGTAAAACAAACTAGCTTAGAGAAAGCCTCTACAAGGCTCATCCATTAGTTGATCTTTATATATTGTTTGCAGCACACCATGTGGGCTGACAACACTCACCGGGATTGCTAAACAATTGTTGCACTATGATACATGATACAACAAACTTTGCATTCTTGATTGTAAAAGACCAAAAGATATAGCTAAATTGCGTGCTAACGCAAGTATCTAGCTAAAAAGCGATGACACCCTATCTTGTATAAAAGATGACAGCTCTAATATGTAATGAGATATGCGTCCTGGCTATACATAGCTTAATTGCCTTGCTGATGGTATAGCCTTAGAGATGGCATATATATACCTTCACTGCATCCTTTAGAGTACACATTCATGCCCTTTCATAAAACTTAGACGCGTGTTGCCTAAAGCGCTTGTAGCTACGTTGGTGCGTGCAAAGATTGAGGCGAGGATAGCGCTGCAAGATATGCTGTATGCAGAAACTAAAAAGCCCTGGCAACTTGAGTTGCTAGGGCCTTTTTAGGTCTATTACTTGCGCTTTTGAGAATTAGAGAGCGACTTTAGACCTGAATTTGCAACGAATACCTGACTTGCAGGATCGTTTCACTCATGAATAACAGTTAATGAGGAGAAGTTGTCATTCTCTAAAACTGCCATTACCTCGTCTTCGTTGTCTAAGACAATCTGACGGCACTCTGGAGGTAAGTTAACATCATGTGGAGTGAGGCGTAACCACTGCAGGGTATAGAAGACTAAGGCACGGCGGCAAGTGTAAACCACAGTACCATTCTCTTCCATGCCGTAATCCATCTCAACAGCACGTCTAGCACGCTCAGGTAACTTAGGATTTGCGCACAATACGAGATCGATAAGAGTATTCCAGTCACGATCATCACGACCAGAGGTACTTACGATTACGACACCGTTACCACCTGGAGCAGTGAAGCGATCTTCCGGTGCCTGGATGTCTGGTGCAGAACAAGTGAGCAGACGTGATAGAACAAAATCACGGAATCCATGGCGATTGTAGCAGTAAGCACGTACGTGCCAACGGTTGCCATCGTAAGCAAGACCATGAGGAGCAATCAGGTGTGACTGATCACCATCAGAGCTAACGCTCATGTAGGTAACGTGCACAGCCATACGGCAACGAATTGCTTCAAGAATATTGAAGAGAATCTCAGGGTCGACACTACGGCGTGGAGGTACGAAGGTAGCAACACCTACGTTTGGTACATAGCCAAAGAAATTGCGGGACTGAGGTAACTCACCACGGCACAGAGCAAGCAGATCAGCTAAGTAGCTTTGCGGATTTGATACCGTTGGGAACAATGGCTTGAAGTCTTCAGTACGAACATAGTACTTAAGATGACGATTGTAGATAAGATTCTTACGTCTTGGAGTAGCTTTGCGAACTAACTCAAGGTAGCGAGCTAAATCTAAAGATGCCTGTGGTACAGAGATACCAAAGAAATCAACGAGGTCACTACGATTGACGCGTCCGTCTGAACTTAAACGAAAGTCAATAAACTCAAGGCGTCGTGCCTGGGTCCACTTAAAGGCAATTGCGGGTGGATCCATTGACTCTGTTTCAGACCCATTCGTGCTTGAATAGGAGTTTGCTGCCATACCTTGTCCCTTTCATAGTACTTGCTCATTTAAGCAGTATTAACTGATAGCTACTAATGTTGATAAAACGCAACATTAGCACCAAGCTCCTATCATCAAGCCAGCTTAAAATCGCAAATTGTCGCTGTGCTGTATGAACCACACAATGAACTACAGATCCTGCACATACGACATATGATTAAACAACGATTAAAGTGCGCATCGGCCAATATAAACAATCTTGCAGTATCATTCACACAAGGTGAGCGCAATAAGCCAAGCACTCATTGCAACAAGTCTTCTGGTGAACCTTAACCACACAAAAATCTACATCTAACTTTGCAAACACTACCACAAACCCTCTGTCTTACTAGCCACAGGCTTTAAATTCAAAAGGTTTGCATATTCAGACTTTACCATTAAGGTAAAGCCAACAACAGATGGCAAACTAAGCTTATCTTGTGCTGTCCCAATCAGTGAATCAAGCTATTTCACTGCACATTACTTTATGAAGTAACCTAGCGGAAACAACAAATACAAGTAAATGACAAAGGTCTCTTTAAAGGAGCATACATGTATAAGATCAGAGCACTAACTGCCTAACATGTATAAGCGTTGATTAAAGAAGCCTCTGCATGAGCAAGCAAAGAAGTCTTAACTTAGTTGCATACCTAAAGCATTCAAATATTACTCTATATATAAGTAGTTTGGTATTACAGTCAATACTTACGTATAGAGCAAAACATGCATAAAATCATTCAGTATTTAAAAAATGAAGTTCTAAGTTACTGAATGTGCATATGTTGAGCTTAAGGGTTGTATCAGTTTTAGTACTGCCCTGTATGATCCCAAAAGGCATGACAGAGGCTAGAACTCATGTGCTGCAACGAAAAAGAGTATAGCACCAATGTGCATATGGCATTCAATGCAAATGATGGTTAACTAAATATTTATGTACTTGTCACACTCAATTGTAGGTTTAGACAAGGTTTAAATATTAACTAATTCGTTGAACAAGCTTGCATTATGAGCTAACTTAGCTGATCCATACTAGTATACAACACCTTTAGCGAACTGTTTCACAATTCATTTTAACACTTATATAAATTATGTCAACTATAGTTGTGTAAGCATGTTTGGCATTATGTGCAATAATTTTATTTATTGGACTGATCAGTATCCTTATTTTTGATTTATAGCATAAAGTTTTCTAAGAGTATCTAGGATTTAAACGCACTTACACAAAACTTAGATCAATGTTCAAGCCAATGAGCCTAGTTGATAGAGTTCAAATACTATATAACAGAACAATTGATATAGAGATAAAGTCTCACTTTTATTTCCCTATAAGTGAACTCATATTGCTAAAAAGCCAATCAATATCCTATTGAAGCGCTTAGTTATGTTTAGTAGACCATCATTTAGTCTCTTCCAAAGCACAAAATGCAAAGTCTTATTCCTTGTGCCACAAATGATCTCGTTCAATTTGACATCCGCTATGCTGCCTATCCCATAGCCCTGACCTTTATTTTAAGATGGAGGCTCTAAAGATTTATCCGATTTAACAAATAGGCGTAATTCTCCACCTATAACTCGAAGAGTTTAGGTGGCGATGTAAGTCTATTTATTAAAAAAGGGCCTAGTAGCAGTGCTCCTAGACCCTCTTATGATGGCAACCTGTGCCTTATCAAATCTTTTAGCTTTGTTTCTTAGCTTAGATGCTCTAAGCATAAGGTGATCATGCCTGAGACAATGTCTTCACGCATATGATCGGTAACCTCGATCTTTGGCATTAATACGATTTCTGCCTCATTAGTCAGACG
Organism: uncultured Anaerobiospirillum sp.; assembly: GCF_902485895.1. Taxonomy (NCBI): domain Bacteria; kingdom Pseudomonadati; phylum Pseudomonadota; class Gammaproteobacteria; order Aeromonadales; family Succinivibrionaceae; genus Anaerobiospirillum; species uncultured Anaerobiospirillum sp. Next base: position 8,667 of record NZ_CABTML010000003.1, read on the forward strand.
ACGCTTAAGGCGATCAGCAAGAGCAGGCCCAGACTTAAGGCTCTCAGTATAGACGACGATCAGTGCAGGATTAAGCACGCAGGTGACTGCCTGCAGTGTACGTACTGCAAGATCATCAGCAGCATCTGGGTCAAGTGGCAAGATACCGATATTGTTATACATCGGGAAGTGCTTAACTTCACCAGCTAAGCCATCACGACCTCGAATCAAGGAGCCGTTATAACAGAAGGAGCACACAGGAGATCTGCCTGGTACTAATGCTAAACCGCACACGAACTCGTATTGAGAGTGACGTTTAAAGGCTCCTAAAGTAGCAGCATTAATATCAGTTTCCAAAAAGACCGGTAAGTGGAAGCGATTTTTCATATGCTGCGCTAAACGACGTGACAAAGGATCACGACGCAGTGCTGAAGCCATACGGCCACCAATCGACTCTGATGGCATGGAGATACCGATCATGGAGATCTTTGGAAAGCGCTCTAAGTAGTTCTCAATCGCTACTTTAAACTCATCAGTATGGACGGTCGCAAGTAACTCTTCACGGCGTTCAATACACTCACCAAACAGATCATGAATCGAGTAGCCCGCATAGTCGTGGCCGCCTCTCTTGTAACAAGAAATGATGAGCACTAATTTATAGGCAGCATTAAAGTGATAAGTAGAGGCAGGTCTTCCTTTGAGGTTCTTAGTATTTGCACCTACTCTAACCTGTCCAGACTCAACAAGCTGATCGAGGAGCTTATTAACAGTAACTACAGATAAGCCGGTGAGCTTATTTAGCTTAGTTGCAGTTGATACCTGTTCTTTATGAAGAGTCCTGAGAACTGTCTCAAGATTCTTCTCACGGATATCATGGCTCATCAACAGTTGGTTGATATCTTTCACTAATGGCACCCTAAACTAAACAAGGATTAACACACTAACACTCAAGCTCTGCCTTTTGTAAGGTATAGCTTGCTCAAAATAAAGATAGCTACTTTTAGCCTATACAATGACGCTCGTAAGTGAGCTTTGTCCGCCATATAGTACAAAAAGGCCTCAAAATAGCAAACACATTTTTAACAATAAATGACCAAGCACCAAGTAAGTAAAAACACCGAAACGACCCTAATCACGAGCTCATACATGCTCAGTGATTGAAAAGCGGCATCTTATTGATTCTAGCATGAGACTAGCATGCAAGTCCTGAGGCCTATCTCAAGCTTTTGCCAATACACAGGCTCATGTCTCACTTTATAGCCCTCATGCGACTTTATCTCAATAATCCCAGCGCTTATATCTTAAGCTCAGCCACCTTGCCAGCACATAAGGCAAAAAGCACCGTATTAGCATCCAGGGCCGTTAAACTTACAAAGTTGATAGCTATTGCCCAACACACTCTCATTTATAGATGTCGAACATAGATCTCACGCACCACGCCACATGGCTAGTGCAGCCAGTCCCTCGTTTATCAGCACGGCAGGATAACTCGATCTAAGCATCCACCAAGCATCTAATTAGGAGGTGTGAGACAAGCAAGTTGAGACCGACTGCATCCCAATGCTGCGGCCTAAATGACTATGCAGTTACGGAATGTGACGCCTTTATACGGTACTACCTGAAGAGCTGACAATGGCTTTGCAAGTGAAGAGCAACAGTTTCTGCAGGGATGGCGACTGTATGCTTGGGATGAGTGAAAAAGAGAAGACGAATTGGCTGGATCTGATTTTTTTGGAGGGCCAAAATAAAAAAGCGCCCTGTACTCAACTGGGTTCACAGTAATACAGGACGCGATCAAGACTTGTTCGGTGGCTATTACATCAATAATGAACTATGGCCACAATACTTAGTATAAGTATTTGCAAATTGTTATCATATACTCAAGCAAATTATCACTGCTAAAGAGATTCTCTGAGCTTTGATTATGTATAAAGATTTGCATATCTATGGGGTTTTCAGTACATAGATATGCATTGAGCGCCACGCTACATAGATAAAAAATTGTTGCGACTGCGAAAAGGCAAGACATTACTTGCCCACGAATAGCATATTTAAGCCATTTACAAACAAAAAGATCAGCCAATATCTACCATATAAGCGCACTGCAGCATAAGCAGCTTTCTGCAAACTTTGCAGTGTATGAAAAACGACAATCCCAAATCACCTTTGCTATTCAAATCAGCCGCATTAGCTCGGTCATTTGCATATTCTGACCAGATGCGACTACTTGCCTGTTTGCATATTCAGAGCAGATGCTGATGCTTGCTCTGTTGCATGGCCATTTGAGGGGATAATGGTGGATGTCAAAGGTGCCCTATTTTTCACAAGGATCCTAAAGTACGGGCATTTGCCGTTGACACATAGGTCTTTGCCGTCATCGCCTTTTCTAAACCTTACAATTTCAAATTGACTTGGATTGTATTTGTGCAAGAAAGTTATCGGCACTCCCATGAGTCCAGGGTAGTCTTTAGGAATATCCTTGGTCTTGTTTACGTTGATAGCGTCGCAATTATCGTATTTAGGATAGCAGAGCTCATTCCCTGAATAATGTTTGGTGAGATTAATATCATTGCGCCTTTGAGCTAAATCCAAGTTAGTAAGCCAGAGGCAGTTATTAGTAGAGATGATTTTTTGCCCGTTTGCATTAATATCAACCTCGCTACCATATTGCTCGTAATGGTCAGGTACAATGAACCCAGAAATGCCACGACCAAGATTAACGCCAAGCCAGGCACGATTGCCTTGGATTAACTCAAATATCTCTTTGTATGTGATTGCGTTAATGTTGCCAATTACTAAAAAATCCTTTTGGTATGCAACAAGTTGAGCTACAAACTCTCTGAAAAGTGAAAATGGCGGGTTGGTAACGACAATATCTGCCTGCTTAAGTAAGGCTAAACACTCTTCACTTCTAAAATCACCATCGCCATTAAAGTAGCCTACTTTAGTCGTCTCTTCGCTACCTTCATAAACACAGTAATATGCTTGCCCTTTAGCAGGCTCACTAAAAAGACCACTACTTTGCTCTTTGTAACACGAAGCTATTAGCTTGCGCAGCCCAAGCTTTCTAAAATTGTATTTGAAGAACTTAAAGAAATTACTGTCTTTAGGATCATCGGTGTTGCAGTAAACAACCTTATCTACAAAGCAACCTTCATAATGCTGCAATTCACGCTCTATATCGCAAAGTAGAGTATAGAACTCGTCGCTCTTGAGCCTCTTGGCTTTCTGTAGGTTCTTATTTGTTGCATGTCTTGCCATACTCAATCTTTCATTTGATTCTGCAAATCCCTGCCAAGCATCTGCAGCGATGTTTCTGCTATCTCAAGCATGATTTCAAACATTTGCCCCTTTGTACACCCCTTACCATTACCTTGTGTATAAATAGAAGCAGCCTGCAACATGATTGTTCTGTCTTCATGCTTAACAAATTAGAGTTAACAGTGACTGATATTGATTGCCACGCCATAATTTGCTGCGGTCAGTCTATCTATTCTGTTAACAAGTCCTGAATCATTCTCTAAAGAAACAACCGTCCATCTGAGCGAGCTACATTAATAGATTCACTAAGCAACTTAGAGCCCGCCAAACTAGGCACAAACGTAAGATACCTGATCTGAGATCAGCTACGAGGTAAATCTGGCGTTACTGTATGACTTATTCCACCAAGAGCTTAAACTGTTAGATATAACAGTAAGGTCAACTAAAGGTTCTTCATCCATTAATGATGGTCATATACATAGTCCAGCAGAATGATTGGTGTTACTAAAGATTGTACCGCTTCTATATATGTAGATGGACAGCTATCTGACCTTAGCTGCAGCAACTTTGGCCTTGCCATTACCTACACTGGTACCATCTTATGAGCAATGCAGTCAGCTGATACATATATATGTATGTATGTATATGCCTGTGAAAGTGTTACTTGGCTGAAGTATTCAATTGATATTAAGCTTGTTGCTTGAAAAAGCAACCTGCCTAGTTTTTGATGGTGATGAGGCCTCACGCTATAAGATCGGCTGCCACACGCTATAGCATAGGCAGCCTCAACTATGTGCTGGCTTGGCATTGCCCTATGGGCTCGGTAGGCCTCGTGACTTTGAGTGGATAATGAGTAGCTTTGCGTATTTTGCTTTGCACCATTGCGGGCGAAAAGAGAAGGTGCAGCGGTAATTGGCATGGAGTTTAATTTCATTGAGACATGCCAAATTGAAACTTCACTCCAGAATATGACCTAAAAATCGCCCTTTTGATACTAGTTTTTCAAGTGAGACTCTTTGTAGTGTTTTTGCAGTAATCAGCAACTTGGATCCAAGATAAAGCCCAACTTTGGCTAATCTACTAGGTTTAGCACCTATTAATTGATGCGAATGTGACGGCGTCTTAGAACCGATTTTCCATAAGCGTTACTTATATATCTTTTATTCTCAAATAGATACACGTGCTTATAAACAGCATGCACATCATCTTTTGAAAAATTTCACATCAAGTTAGTGGCGATATCTATTTATTAAAATCATTTAATTAAGTAGGTTTATTAAACTTCTGAATATCCCAAGTTGTGATCTAGATTACATGATAGCCATCTAGCCTAATTCCAATTACCTATAGCTAACCTTTGTAGATAAGGGATTTATGCGCTTTTAGATCACCGATTTTATCTATGACATAATATTTATACTTATCATTTTTAGTGCAACCGCACTGCCATGGGCACCGTTTTGGCAATTTAGTGTGAAGAACATCACGTTTATAGTTATCCAACGCTAACCAAAATCAGAATTGGTACGTGGCTTTTTACGGTGTTGTTGACTATATTGTTTTTGAGTTTCGCAGGTGCTCTTGCGTGTAAGCTTTCTCTTATACATCAAGCACCTAAATTAAGCTGTTTTGCTCCCTCTTTCGTGGAGACTGAAGGTGAGATAAGAACTCTTAATGGCGTAACTTGCGGATCTTTCCCGTTAGTTCATTTGCTTAAACGTTAGGATTGTCTTCTGACATCTCCTGAAAGTAAGCGGACTACGACGGCAGTCCTTGTCAAACTGTCTTAAGTGCCCCGTAACAAGGTTCGGAGCGGTAGTACACAGTCATTTCTTGCAGGTCTGTGTATGTATTAAGGCTAAAGGATATGCACTCAAGTCAAGTGCTCCTTGTATGCCTTTTATACCTGCTGTTTCGAGACAGTATCGCAAGATATTGTGCACTTGGCTTTTACTACTTAAAAAATGGCTAATACATCAGTTAAGTATTAACGGTTGATGTGTTGACACAAACGCCAAGAAAAGGCGTTTGCAAATAAAGCTTCAATCTTGATGCTTACTGAAAGTCCTCATATTAGAACATTCTTAATGCATCGCGTAGTAAAAGAAAAGTCGTATCCCTGTGCAGAAGTCATAAGTAAGTAGCTAAGGCTAAGAGAAAATTGATTTGATGCATATTAAAGGAGCCTACTTTGCTTCAGATTAGATTACACGGCCGTGGCGGTCAGGGCGTAGTTACCGCAGCCGAAATGCTGTCACTCTCAGCATTCTTAGAAGGCCACTGTGCACAAGCTTTCCCAAGCTTCGGTTCCGAGCGTACAGGCGCTCCAGTTGTTGCATATGCTCGTATTGATCAAAAAGAGATCAGAACTCACGAGCCTATTTTATGTCCTGATGCTGTAGTTGTTCAGGATCGTACTTTATTAACCGCTTTAGACGTATTCGCTGGTTTATCTGACAATGGCTACGCCATCATCAACACCAACGAGTCCCCAGAGGAAATCGTTCCAGAGCTGGTTAAGCGTTTACCAGCTGGTCACGTTTACACTGTACCAGCAACTGACTTTGCTATGCAGAAGATTGGTCGTCCACTTCCAGGTGCACCAATGATCGCCGCTTTAGCAGCTGTTACCGGCATCTTCAAGCTCGAGTCAGTACAGAAGTCATTCCAAACCCGCTATCCAGGCAAGGTCGGTGATGCTAACGCTGAGACCGCTGCTTTAGCTTACGAATTTATTAGCAACATCAAGAACGGAGGCGCAAATGCTTAAGCAAATCGAAGGTTCTCTTGGTATCGCTGAGGCCGTTGCCCTTTGCCGTCCTGGTGCTGTATGTGCTTACCCAATTTCCCCACAAACTCACATCGTTGAGAACGTAGGTAAGCTCGTAAAGGAAGGCAAGCTCAAGGAGTGCGAGTTCATTAACTGTGAATCCGAGTTCTCCGCTATGTCTATCTCCATCGGTGCTGCTGCCGGTGGTGTTCGTACCTACACTGCTACTGCCTCTCAGGGTCTCCTGTTCATGGCAGAAGGCGTATACAACGCATCAGGTTTAGGTCTTCCTATGGTTATGACCGTAGCATCCCGTGCTATCGGTGCTCCTATTAACATTTGGAACGACCACTCTGACTCCCTGTCACAGCGTGACTCTGGCTGGTTACAGTTATTCTGTGAGTCCAACCAGGACGCAGTTGACACCCACATCATGGCTTTCAAGATCGCTGAGGAAGTTGGTCTTCCAGTCATGGTTCTGATGGATGGCTACGTATTAACCCACGCTTTTGAGCGTATGGACATTCCATCACAAGAGCAGATCGATTCATTCTTACCTGAGTACAATCCTAAGGAGTTCTTAGATCCTAAGCAGCCTATTTCTATGGGTGCTATGGTTGGCCCAGAGGCATTTACTGAGGTTAAGATTTTACAGCAGCGCAAGATGGCTAAGGCTATTGGCGTTATCGAGAAGGTTACCGAAGAGTACCGTAAGCTCACCGGTCGCAACTCTGGCGGCTTAGTTGAGTGCTACAACTGCGACAATGCTGACGTTAAGATCGTTATCGCTGGTTCTTCAGTTGGTACTGCTAAGGACGAAGTTGATCGTCTCAACGAGCAGGGCTACAAGGTTGGCATCATCTCATTAAAGGCCTACCGTCCATTCCCATACGAGGCAATGAAGGCTGCTATCGGCGACTGCAAGAACGTAGTTGTTGTTGAGCGTGCATTCTCCATCGGTGCTCGTGGCATTATCGGCCCAGAGGTTGAGCGCTCCATGTACGGCACTGACTGCAAGATCCGTTCTGTAGTAGCTGGCTTAGGTGGTCGTGCAATCTTAGGTTCAACCATCAAGAACATCGCTGATCTGGCTCTTCAGGGCAAGTTAGTTGAGGAATTAACCTTCGTTGATGCTCAACCAAATGTCCTCAACAACTACTTAAAGGATGCCGAGGGTGTTTCTTTTGCAGACGGCCCTATCGCTGAGAGCGACATCATTAAGTCTGTACGCTAGTTCTGGAGATCGCAATGTTAGACAAGATTCATTTCTACCAGACCGGTTCCAACACCGTAGGTAACCGTCTTTTAAACCCATCCATGCGCGCTGTTCAGGCCGAGGTGGATCGTCCTAACACCTTAACCTCTGGCCACCGTGCTTGCCAGGGTTGCGGTGAAGCTTTAGGTGCTCGTACCGCTATTGACGCTGCAATGCGTGCAACCAACGGCAACTTAGCTGTATGTAATGCTACTGGCTGTCTTGAGGTTTTCTCTACTCCATATCCTGAATCAGCATGGCGTTTACCATGGATCCACTCCTTATTCGGTAACGCAGCTGCTGTAGGTACTGGTATGGCTGCCGCTGCTAAGGTTCGTGCCTTAAAGTATGGTGGCAAAGAGACCCGTATTATCGCCCAGGGTGGTGACGGTGGTACCACCGATATCGGTTTCGGTCCACTCTCTGGTATGTTTGAGCGTAACGATGACGTTTTATACATCTGCTACGACAACCAGGCATACATGAACACCGGTGTACAGCGTTCATCTGCTACCCCTCCATCAGCTCGTACTGCAACCACTCAGTTAGTTGGTGATCACCCAGGTTCTGATTGGGGTAAGGGTAAGAACGTTCCACTGATTGCTATGGCTCACGGTATTCCTTACGTAGCCACTGCAACCGTAGCTGATCTTCGTGACCTTGAGTACAAGGTTGAGAAGGCAATGAGCTACCGTGGTGCTCGTTACATCCAGATTTTCGTTCCATGCCCATTAGGCTGGGGTAGCGCATCATCAAGCACTGTAACTGTTGCTCGTTTAGCTGTTGAGACTGGCTTCTACCCAGTATTCGAGGCTGAGTACGGTAAGGTAACTTCTGTACACAAGATCAAAGAGAAGCAGCCAATCATCAACTTCCTCAAGTTACAGCGCCGCTATGCTCACTTAACCGGCAAGAAGGCCGATCCTAAGGTACTCGAGGCTCTCGAGAAGATGTGCGAAGAGAACATTCGCCAGTACGACATGATGGGCGATTCCGTCCCTGAGACCGTACCAACCGCCATTCAGGCTTACGAGCGTCAAGAGTTAGTCTAAGGAGCCGTTCAAAATGATGAAAAAACCATTCGCCACAACCCTTGATCCTGCTTCATCCTTAAGCAATCACACCGGTTCATGGCGTACATTACGTCCAGTTAACGTATTCAAGCTCCCACCTTGCAACAAGCAGTGCCCAGCTGGTGAGAACATCCAGCAGTGGCTCTACTACGCATCAGAGGGTGACTATGAGCACGCATGGCGCGTTTTAGTTGAGCAAAACCCACTCCCAGCATGTATGGGTCGTGTTTGCTACCACACCTGCGAAGGCAAGTGCAACCGTGGCTTCTTAGATGAGTCCGTAGGTATCAACTCTGTTGAGCGCTTCTTAGGTGACTACGCTTTAGCTCACAACTTAGCTTTCAAGAAGCCAGCTCGTGAGACCGGCAAGCGTGTATTAGTTATCGGTTCAGGCCCTGCTGGTCTGTCCGCTGCTTACCACTTACGTCGTTTTGGCCACACTGTTCACATCGTTGAAATGGCTAAGATGGCTGGCGGTATGATGCGTTACGGTATCCCTGTATACCGTCTGCCACGTGAGATCTTAGACGCTGAAGTACAGCGCATTCTCGACATGGGCGTAACCATCGAGTACGGCCGTAAGATCGAAAACGTTCTTGCTGAGAAGGAAAACGGCAAGTACGACGCAGTTATCATGGGCATGGGTGCTTCATTATCTTCAAATGTTGACATCCCATCTGGTGATACTACCCGTATTCTTACCGCTTTAGACGTTTTAGAGAAGGTTTCTACCGATGGCGACATTCAGATCGGCCGTAAGGTAGCAGTTTACGGTGGTGGTAACACCGCTGTTGACGTAGCTCGTTCTTTACGTCGTTTAGGCGCAGAGCCAATCATCGTTTACCGTCGTAACCGCGATAAGATGCCAGCTAACGAAGAAGAAATGGATGGCGCTATCGAGGAAGGTATTGAGGTTAAGTGGTTATCCACCATCGATCAGGCTCAAGGCGAGACCTTAAAGATCGAGAAGATGGCACTTGACGAGAAGGGCAACCCACAGCCAACTGGCGAGTACGAGGACATGCCTGCTGACTCCGTAGTTTTAGCTATCGGTCAGAACGTTGATTTATCTCCTTTACAGGCTATTCCAGGCTTAGAGTTACAGAAGGACGCTGTTACCGTTAACACCACTACCTTCGAGACTACCGTATCTGGTATCTTCGCAGCTGGTGACATGGTTCCAGGTGACCGTACCGTAACTGCCGCTATCGGCATGGGCAAGCATGCAGCTCGCGGTGTTCACGGCTTCTTATCTGGCCGTCCATACGTAAAGGCAGAGAAGCACGAGGATGCACGTTGGGAAGACATGCACCCATTCTACTACTCCGATGCTCCTAAGAAGATTCGTCCTCAGCTCGAGCTTGCTCGTCGTACCTCAACCTTCGACGAAGTTCAGCACGGTTTAACCGAAGAGAACGCAGTTTTCGAGGCTCGTCGTTGCTTATCATGCGGTAACTGCATGGAGTGCGACAACTGCTACGGCGTATGCCCTGACAACGCTGTTATCAAGTTAGGCCCAGGCAAGGGTTATGAGTTCAACTACGACTACTGTAAGGGTTGTGGTGTTTGTGCTCAGGAGTGTCCTTGCGGTCACATTAAGATGGTTCCAGAGAAGATCTAGTCTCTTTGTCCCATCTAGTGGTTCAGGCGGGGACGCCTGCCTGAATCCAACACTAAATTCTAATCTGAAGGGGTTTCTCCCTTATCTCAAGCGGGCTCAAGCCCGCTTTTTTATTGCCGCTCACCAACTAGCACGAAAATCTACAAGAACAGTGCGTTTCCCTTAATTAAACCCTAAAAGAGTATTCGACAATCTTTCAAGCGATCAATCACAAATCCTCACAGTCCTCACAAATCCTCACAGTCCCTGGTATAAACCCTCCTATATATCAAGCGATGTGCTATGCTAACTTCAGTATCATTGCAAGCAGCAGTACAGAGCTAACTTTTGCTTGCACAATCAAGCTTATCTTGGCTTAGCTTAGCTTCTGTCTCTTGCTGTAAAAAGGAATTATCATGAGCAACCGCAGCTATTTATACGTTAAAACTCCAGATAGTGAGGAGTTCGAGGGCCTTTCTGAGTGGGCCTATGAAATCCCTCTTAGCCACATCCTCATGGTTAGTGGCAATTGCACTAAAGTTAAATCCCATATCTGGGAAAGTGACGATCCTCTAGCCTTATGTGGTGACTTTGATGCAGGCTACAAGAACTTCTTTGAGTTTTTAGATAACTGCCATCAGCAAGGTGTCTTATCTGACGAGACTTTCAACCAATTATCTAACGACAGCCACGAGTTCTTAGACAAGTACTTAGGCAAAAACGCCAAGGTCTTTCTTGAGGTAGTCGAGATCTTTGAGATGGATGATCCTGACGACTTTGAGGACTTTGACGAGTCTCAATATGAAGATGAGGAAACTGCATTTTTCATCTACATGCTCGATGATCTTTACAAAAACAATGTGTTAAATAAGACCTACCTCAAAGACAGCCTCAATCAGCTTAAGAACTTCAAAGAGCAAGGCCAAGACGATGCCATCGATGAGGCTCTAGGCATAGAGTGGGATGACGTGCTCTATTACGATTAGTGCGATCTGACTAAAACCCCAATCAACTAACGTAGCACTATCACGTCCATTAGCGACTAGTGATAAGTGCTCATTACCGTGCCATAACCCCTACCCTGGCACGGTACTCTAAACGATATAGCCGCCACGCAATGCATTGACCCATGCCTACCGCTGCATCCTTATAGCCACCATCCACAGCGCGTGCAGCCCCTCTCCTGAAGCCCTCTTTTATGCGCTATCACACTTCAAAAGCTTATTGCCCTATCCCATGATCCTTGTCATTCACTTCGCTACAGCATTATGCCTTTTGAGCGGCATAGCATCTCGTATTGCGAAGAACATGAGTATTTGAGCGGCATATCTTCTTGTATAGCTAAGGTCATGGCAGCAAACATGTTGGAACAGCTTGCTACAGCAAGATAGAGCTAGCACCGCTAAACAGCCAGTGGCTAAACAATGACACAACAAGGACACATCTATTAGAGAGGCAATGCCATCACGATGATCTCATAATACAATGTGTGCGCGGCATTTTTATGGAGCTAAAGTAAAAACAGCAGTCGAATGACTGCTGCTTTTAAGGATTTTGCGATGCTTATGCTTATGCTTAAGCTAAAGCTTATTAACGGCGGTGATCGCAGGTTGGATCTCCTGAGCCGTTGTAGAAAGCATCGAGCTGATCTTGGGTAAACTTCTTACCGCAAGCACACTTGCCTTCAAATGGCTTGCCGTTCTCATCATAGTAGACGATGAACTTGAGGTGGCCTGCTAAGCTGTAGTGACGCTCTTCACCGACACGTACACCAGCCTTGAAGTTTGACTCCATGTGTATCACACCACTCTCATAGTAAGTCTTGGCAATGCCTTCCCAGAAACCGTTTACAGCGTTACCTTCAGTTTCGACATTACCATTGTCGTAATAAGTACGCTCTAAGCCCTCTGGCTCACCGTGGTTATAGAAAGCCTCATGCTTCATTAAGCCACGCTTCTCATCATCACCCATGAACACAATCTTACGATCGCCGTTCTCATCTTTTGGCTTGATGATAGAAACACCTGAAGTCTCTAAAACCTTTTGGGTTGCCTTAGCACCCTCACTCTCTGGCTCAGTGCTAGTGTCTAAAGAGTAGTACTCACGATCCCAGCCATTCTTCTTGCCATCGGAGAAAGTAGTCTCTGACTCAATGTAGCCATTCTCGTAATACATCTTACGAGTGCCGTTGAGTTCACCATCTTGGTAGAAAGCTACACGCTGAATCTTGCCAGAAATGTAGAACCACTTCTCAACGCCATGCTTAACACCGTTTTGGAATGGAGTCTCATGGTTGAGCTGGCCATCTGAATAATAAGAACGAGCTACACCGTGAATAATGTTATGCACATAAGGTGTCTCATTCATGATGGCACCTTGAGAGGTGAAGGTAGAGCTAATGCCGTGACGATCACCGTGCTCGTATTGATTTACATTCTTAATGGTGCCGTTTGGATAGAACTCACGCTGAGTACCATCGATGATGTCATCGGTGTAGTATGACTCGCGACGGATAGCATTACCCTGCTCAAAGTACTCAGTGTCAGCACCCTGCTTTTTAGAAAGACGATAGCTAGTAGTGCGGCGAATACCACCGTCTTCAAAGTACTGCTTCTCAACACCCTCTTTATAGCCTTTTACCCAAGGTGTTTCGATTTGAACATTACCGTTGGCAAAAAACACGCGCTCGCGTCCGTGACGAATACCATCAACTAATGGCGTCTCAGAGCGGATCATGCCATTTTCAAAGTAACTGCGCTCGGTAGTATGCTTCTTGACTCCCTTTTGAGCAGCCGCTGCATTAGGATCTGCCTTTGCTGCAGGCGAGCTTTGGGCTGCAGGTGCATTGAAAAACACCTTAGCCAAAGCTTCGACAGTAGACATACCTGTGGATGCAGCTTGCTGTGGAGCTGCAGGCCTACCCATGTCATTGGCAGGTTTGTCTTGCTTAGCTGGTCTATCACCCGGCATTAAGTGAGTGAGCTTTGGACCAGCGGCCAGCATTAGCTTTACGTTTGGATCTTGCTTGGCCTTTCTGAACTCTTGGTTAGTGTTCCGCACTTTCAGACATGCCCCTAAAAAGTTTCTCTAATAAGAGAAAGTAAACCAATAGCAATTACACATGACAGCACCTGGCTATAAAGGTGTTGCATATGCCCCGAGCTACGAGCATCACAAAGCTAAGCAAAAGCACCTTGTTGCCACCGCCACTGGCCGTTTTGTACAGCTATGGCAAGAAAAGGCACTGAAGTTACGGACAAATCAACTAACAGTACTTTTCGTGAACTACAAGGATTAACTCTTAATGACTATCTCTGTGCATGCCTATTCAATAGAGATCATGCATAGCAAACGCTATACAAATCCCTAATGTTGAGTCAATTTATAAACCTATTCTTGAGTTAAAACATCCTCAAGAAAGATCGCTTTAACAGTAATCTTGCTCAAAAGACTACCTTGCATCAAAGCCGTCGTTTTGATGAGGTGCGATAAGATCACACACCTAAGCCATCTAGATTTAATCTTATGCCATATGCTTTAGCATAAAAGCACTAAAAAGTGCCATGGTAAAGCCTATACAAAAGAGATTCCACTAAGGCTACTTAATGGGTCGAGATAGCGACTAAAACAAAACAACACTTTGCTCTAAGCAAAGATCGTGCATACTTTAAAAAGCAGTATGTGATTCTGTTGTGATTACACGAAAAAAGACATTTCATCAGTCATAACCACACACATATCAAAGTCTAATATTACTTACTTTTTAGAATATTTCACGATCGATCCTCAACCGCTTAGCAATTTTGAGTACATCATCACCAAACTAGCGAGTAAAACCTTACAGTTTCTCTCAAAAAGCAAAGTATCTTAGGTAAGTACAATGCTTATCTTTCATCAAATATCGCCGCGCAATTGACTAGCCATTTAGCCTGTAAAAAGAACTACTGACCAAACTTAGGTACCCTGCTCGCTAAGATACCCCAAAAGCCCATAAGTACATGCCAGTACAAAACCTAAAAACATCTATCAAAACCACGTAAGAGCACCAACACGAACCAAAGGCGTGTATGCAGATAACTTAATAGTCTGACGCTGTTTAGCATATGCTATGAGCTAAGGCCGCATATTCTACCCTAAAGTTATTAAGTTTTGATGCATATACGGTAAAACTTGCCTGTATCTGCACTTATATGGCCTCAAGGATATCTTTAGCCTCAGAGTTCTTTGCATCGAGCCCAACATATACACTTCCTAGCTGCTCAGAAAAATAAACATGTTGCTTACACTTAATGACGTTAAGTTGATTAAAGGCACTCTGACTTTTGCATTTTTAGACTATAAAAACGTGGATCGTTTCTGACTGCACACATGTTAAGTATGATTAGCAAGATATTCGCAATTTAAAACTTGACTCGCTTCACTTTGTCAGATGCTCGATCTCTAATAATCTGAGCAAGTGTCATATACTCAAATCATAGTTTAGAACCCTACTTTCATTGCCAAAGACAAACTACTCCCTGTCTTTTGCACTTAGCGCCTAATGAGGCTAAGGACGTGACTATGCTAAAACTGTCAGTAAGGGAATTTACAAGAAAACTTACACTCCCATTACTTGGATTAGTTATGGCTGCAGTTACACTAACCTTCCCTGCAACTGCATCTGCTGAAGTTTTCAAAACTCACTTCTTTACCGTAGATTTAGGCAACACCTGGCATGTACAAGGAAGACCTCAGAACATGCCGCACTCAGTTAACGTCAACTTCGTTAATCCTGGTGTGCAATCTAGCGTTAATATCGTCGTAGGCTCTGGTCAGATTCACCCAACTAAGTTACTTACTGACTTACAAAGAACCTTAGTAGCTCAGCATGCTAAAGTTAAGCCAATTGAGAGACAAGGCGACCTGCTCTACTTTGAGTTCATACTCAACGGCATCAAGGGTTACTCATGCGCTGGTACCAATGGCAAAGATGTTTCTAGCATCACCATCTTAGGCAAGCCTGAAGTAGCCTTTAGAATGCTCCACACCCTCAAGGCAAAGGATAAGAAACTCTTCCCACCTCTTAACAGATAGTTTCGTCATCTAACGCCAAATCGATTTTGATCTCCGCATACATATGCGCCACGGCCTGTAAGATCCCATCTTGCAGGCCGTTTTCTTTTGGCAGCAGCATGCTTTCATCATTGCCACGATCTATCTGTCATAACCTCTGCCACCTTGCAAACGATCTGGCACCTGCGACCGCACATCATGCCCATTAGTCGTCTCTGTACAATTAGGCAGATGATCTCCTGAATTTTTCTAAATTTCGCACAAAGACATCAAAGATATTGCCTAAAATATTCTTTCGTGCCAGAAGAGATTCATGCGATTCAACCTCTAAAACGGATAGTCATCTTTCTATTGCTACATCACAGTTAATGATGCCGTGCGCATCTGCTATAACACCAGTTACTGGATTTCAGTTTGCGCTAGTATAGCTGCCTCTCTTTCAAGAGTTTTGTTGTTCTTTCTGCCTTTAGGACGCCCACGGCCACGCTTTAGCGCTACAAGCCCAATGGATTGTTTGAAGGCCTCTCTTTCAAGAGTCTTGTTGTTTTTACGCCCTTTAGGACGGCCTGGGCCACGCTTAACTACATCCATGTCTATGGATTGTTTAGCCGCCTCTCTCTCAAGAGTTGCATTGTTTTTACGCCCCTTAGGACGACCTGGACCACGCTTAACCTTAACAATGCCACGAGCTTGCTCAGCCGCTTCTCTCTCAAGAGTTGCATTGTTCTTACGCCCCTTAGGACGACCTGGACCACGCTTAATCTTAACAATACCAAGAGCTTGCTCGGCTGCTTCCATCTCAAGAGTTTTATTGTTCTTTCGGCCCTTAGGACGACCTGGACCTCGTTTAACCTTGACTACTTCAAGCTTTTGTTCTGCAGCTTCTCTTTCAAGGGTTTTATTGTTCTTTCTTCCCTTAGGTCGACCGCGTCCTCTTTTTACATAGAGCTCTAATGTTCGAACTTGAGTTTTGTCTTTGCCTTCAGACTGCTGGTTTGCGACATCAGCAAATTTTTCTAAATGGCTGAACTCAATACCAAGTCGATCAAACAACTTTTCAATGTCGACACTGTAATTGTGGCAAGCCACGTATCTGCCAGAATTTACTCGACGAAGTGACACGCTATCAAGACTTTTTATTAGTCGATTCGTATCTTTTATCTTGAGTTCTTGGCAATTGACCATTATGTGGGTACGCAGGATTGATGCTACAAAGCCAACCATGAATCGAGCTTGTGCACCTTTATCTGAGTGAGCCCTAACAGTTCCACCGCCTAACTGAGTCTTTAGTTGTGAGAACTGCTTTTCGCTATAGTCGCGTAGACGGTAGAGTTCCGAAATCTCTAACGCACTTCTATCTTTGGCTGAAGCTATTGCATGAAATCCATTTTGACGCAATGACGACTGTACTTGCGCATTGTCGCGTTCAAATCCTATAACTCTTTCACCATCCTTAATAAGCTTAAAGTAACGTTTAAAGCCCTGAGGAATGGTCACCTTCACCGAGTTTTTCTCAATCTGATTAGCAATCTGTTCATGTGCCTCAAAAAGCTTTTCTACGAAGTTTTTTCCCTGCTTATACTTTCTTTGAGCAGAGAAGTACAAGGCTACACAGGCTTCACTCTTACTGTTTGCAAAGACTTTAACCTTTTCTTCAACTCCAAAGATGTATTCACTCGAAAGCAGAAATTCAGCCTTTTCATTGATTAAAGATTCACCATGCTTCTCAAGCATTGTCTTGAAGCCAGTTGTGGTTGATGTAAGCATGACAATGTAGTCAAGCCCTTTATCTGTCAATAGCTGAAGAACCTCTCTAGAGACAAATCCTCTATCTAAGATTACACCTTTGATCTTTAGGTTAGATGCAGCTAAGTACCTAATAATTTCGTCTATAGCTTTGCAATCTATCATGCCCCCATTGTTAACAAACCATGTTACAGGCAGCTTTGAGGCAGGGTCTACAGCCCATATATAACTGATGATTGGGCGATCCTTTAATGATTTAGAGTGGCCAAGCTCTGCTAAATCACTATTCTCCATGGCTAAGTCACTGTTTGAGCCATCAATACAGAGCCAGACGTCTTGCATGCCATTGGCAACACAACGATTCAACCATGCATCCCTGAAGTCGTGAATTTGAGTTGCGGTAATGTGTTTTGAAAACAAGTTAGAGAACCAGCTGTCATTCTCTCCTTTACCGAGAAAGAAAAGCTGATTTTCCATGGCTTGCTCATATGTCATTGCTACAGAAGATTGTTCTCTAATCATATAGCGAGCAAAGTCCATAATTGCATTGCCATGCCAAGGACCAAAGCATTCCTGTAAGTCATGGTATAGACCTGAGCTCAATCCAATGCTTAGAGAAACAGCGTAGTTTCCAACACTGATCATAGGAAGTGGGATTGGTGACTGTGGATAGTGATGCTTCCAAAGGTTTGGGTATTCAATACGAAAGTTATCGTTAGGCACCATCATGCCTGGCTCAGTCTCTTGCCCAATCTCACGTTTACTTTGAGTACCACTACTAGATTGTGAGGGGACATAAACTCTTTTGTCGTAACTTGAAACTTTGGCACCTTCAGGTATTGGAATTTGCTTTAGATTTCTGTACAAAGCCATGATAATATTGCTCTAAATATTACTTAGGATATTCATACGAATCGTATGAATAATTATAGCATATTACCAATGGTTTCGTGAGTGATTTTCTAAAAATAAAAAAGGGCTAAAGCATCAGGTTTATGAAGCTTTAGCCCTTAATAATTGTGTAAGATATGTTGTGTTTATATATAAGATATTGTACGAAATTTAGAAAAATTCAGGATGATTAAGTTCATATTGTGTAATTATTATCTCAAAGATTTATCGCTTTGATAAGCTAACATACCTTGAACTACGCTTGAATGATTTAGCACTAACGACAGAAATCTCATATTTACGCTATTTAATAAAGTTTTCTACTCAATATGTGCTCAAAATCAATTTGTGCAACAGATCACAAAATTTGCAGCCAAATGTTAATTTAGTGTATTTTTTGATGATTTTTTTGGACTTTTTCTAATTTGTCTTAATTTATACTTAACAACCATTTAAGGCGATAATATTTTGCATGTATTTGCAAAAAAAATGACTGCAACAATTCACATTGCCTGAATAATTTGGCTCCTGCTTTGTAGATTAAGATTTGACTGTGTGTTTGCTTTTTACAAGCAGGAGATGTTGTTTTTGTACATAAGGAGTGTCCTCTTAGCTTTGTATGTGAACCCCTAATTTGATTAGGGTTAGCTTAAGAGGCGATTGTGATTCTTGGAGATTACCGTGTCTAATAAGTGGTGGGGCCAAGTTGCCTATCAAATTTATCCAAAGTCATTTTGTGACTCCAATGGTGATGGTATCGGCGACTTACAGGGTATTATTTCTAAGCTTGATTACCTTAAAGATTTAGGCGTTAAGCTTGTCTGGTTATCCCCTATTTTTAAGAGTCCATTTGTAGATCAGGGCTATGATATTGCAGACTATCAGGCCATTGATCCTACCTTTGGCACCATGGAAGATTTTGATGAGCTCTTAGCTAAAGCTAAAGAGCGTGGTATTTCCATCATTTTAGACTTAGTAATCAATCACTGCTCCTCTGAGCATGAGTGGTTTAAAAAAGCTTGTGCCGATCTTAATAGTGAAGAAGCCAAGTACTTTTACATTCGTGAAGGCAAGAATGGTTGCCCTCCTGACAATTTACGCTCTTATTTTGGCGGCTCTGTTTGGGAGAAATTACCAGGTCATGAAAATGAAGACTTATGGTATTTACACTACTTTTGCAAAGAGCAACCTGATTTGAATTGGTACTATGAGCCATTACGCCAGAAGCTTTATGACATGATCAATTTCTGGCTAGAAAAGGGTGTTGCTGGCTTTAGAATTGATGCCATCATGAATATTGCCAAAGACCTAACCTTCCCAGGACTTCCTGCTGATGCACCTGACGGCATGTGCTCAGCTGCTAAGATGACAGCTAAGTTATCTGATGAGGCTGCTACTTTCTTACACGAAATGAACAATGCCACCTTTAAAAAGCATGGTGCCATTTCTGTTGCTGAGGCCTTTGGTGTTAACCCTGAGTCTTTACGCAACTATATTGGTAAGGATGGTTTCTTTAGCACTATTTTCGACTTCTCTGCTCGTGAACTTAATGAGAAGTACCCTGCCTACTACCGTTTCCGTCCAGTAAGCATTGCTAAATGGCGCGATACTATTTTTGCTAGCCAAGAGCGTGTTAATGATATTGGCTTTATGTGCCCTATCATTGAAAACCATGATGAGCCACGTGGCGTTTCTTACTATTTACCACGCCATGCTCAAAATGCTGATGGTGCCAAGGCTTTTGGTGCAGTTAATGTACTCTTAAGAGGCATGCCATTTATTTACCAAGGCCAAGAAATTGGTATGACCAATACTCGTTTTGACTCTATTTATGAGTTTGACGATGTAGCTGCTAAGGATAACTACAAAGTTGCTCTTAAGGCAGGTTTTAGCGAGCGTCAGGCTTTAGATATTCTCAATATCGAATCCCGTGATAATGCTCGCACCCCAGTTTTATGGTCTGATGAGAAAAACGCTGGCTTCTCCAGCGCACAGATTACCTGGCTTAAGGTTCACCAGGATTATAAGAACTTAAATGTTCGTGCTCAGCAAAATGATCCTGACTCAA
The DNA here is from genome assembly GCF_902485895.1 of uncultured Anaerobiospirillum sp. Lineage (NCBI taxonomy): Bacteria > Pseudomonadati > Pseudomonadota > Gammaproteobacteria > Aeromonadales > Succinivibrionaceae > Anaerobiospirillum > uncultured Anaerobiospirillum sp. The sequence continues at coordinate 28,362 of NZ_CABTML010000003.1, forward strand.
CCTTAGCTTTCTATCAGAAGTTAATTGCTTTAAAGAACAATGAGCCATACCACGATATCTTAACCGATGGTAAGTTCGTAGCTTTAGAGCCACAAGCAGAATATGTTGTTCCTTTTGCTCGTGAGCTTAATGGCAAGCAAATTCAAGTAATTGCTAACTTTGAAGACAGTGCTATTGTTCATAAAGTTACCCCTAATGCTCAAGTAGTTTTAAGCTCCAAGAGCGTAGAAATTAAAGATAACCAAATTATCATTCCTGCCGTATGTGCAGTAGTGGTCGCACTATAGTTAGTTAAAAAACCATTACCTTTTGAGCTAAGAGCAATACTTGTTTTAGCAAGGTTACTTTTAGCCCAATATCAGGCTGCTGCTATCATTCTTTTACTGTTAATTGCTCCACCCATACTCTAATAAGAAAGTAGCAGCCATCATAATAACTATTTACTTTGCTCGTTCTATAGTTGTTATAGCCAAACCAGTTGCCTTGATGAAAAGACTAATGCTCATAGCTCTTGTTCATATCTTTTTACTCTTTTGTCTATGATGGAGTATAGACAAAATCAAGGTTTTGTGTGTGTTTAATGATAGAGCTTTGGTGCTCATTCATGCTTTTACAGAACTTCTTAGATTTAAACACTCTAAGTTAGTCTTAAAAGGAGTTACTCATGTTGTTTCCTCGTCTTGCAAACAACCCTCAAAAAGATCCTAAGATTGGATTTGGAGAGAAATTTTCCTATGGTTTAGGCGATTTTGCTAGCCAGATGCTCTACACTCCTACTGGCAGTATTTTGATTTACTATTACACTGAGTTTGTAAACGTCAATATTGCTGTTGTAGCAACCATTATGTTGCTCTCACGTTTCCTTGATGGTTTTTCCGATCTATTTGTTGGTTGGTTAATCGAACATACCAAGAGCCCTTATGGTAAGGCTCGTGCATGGCTGCTCCGCATGTTGATTCCATTCTTCATTGCCATGGTGGCTCTGTTCTCAGTGCCTTCAGGGATGTCTGATTGGTTCAAATATGTCTACATCTTTGTGTCATACAACTTTGCCATTACTGTGGTTTATACCGCCATTAACCTCCCTTATGGCTCTATGACCACTACTATGACCAATGACTCTCACCAAAGATCTATTATCGTTATCTACCGTATGCTTTTAGCTACCGCAGGTAACACCTTAACCTTGATTGTAACCTTACCTATGGTTGAGTTCTTCGGTAATGATCAGGCCGCTTGGACTATTACTTTCCTGATCTTAGGTGCAGTAGCTTGCTTCTGCTTCTTCTTAACCTTTGCTTTCTGTCATGAGCGTATTGTTACACCAGTACCTGAGAAGAGCGATTTAAAGACCACTTTAAAGGTAGTCAAGGGCTTATTCCACAACAAGTATTGGATCATGTTAACTTTCGCCATGTTAACTACCTTTACTTCTGACACGGTATTTGGTACCGCTAATACTTACTACTGCCGTTACTTCTTGGACAACCCAAATCATATTGGTACTTTTGCCACCATTATGAATGTCTTTAAGGTTGGTACCATGATCTTAATCTTACCAATTGTGCTCAGAACTATTGGTAAGAGAAACGCTCTGATGTTTGCCTGTGCTGTAATTGCTTGTGCTGCATTAATTAGATTTATTGATCCATATAGCGCTACTGTAGCTTTCATTGCCGCTGCTATTTGGGGCTTCGGTCAAGGCTTTACCTACGCTTGCGTATTCGCCATGTTACCTGACTGTGTAGAGTATGGTGAGTACATTGATCACGAGCGTCACGAGGGTATGGTTTACTCAGGCGCAAGCTTTGGTATGAAGTTAGCTGCTGGCTTAGGTGCTGTATTAGCATCCTCAGTAATGCAATTTGGTGGCTATGTTAACGGCGCTACAGAGCAGACTGCTGAGGCTATGAACACCATCTTATTAGCAACCACTGTATTACCAGCTGGCCTCTTTATCCTTGGTATTGTCTCTGTACTTGGCTATAAGCTTGACAAGATCTATCCTGATATTATCAAGGAGTTAGAAAGACGTAAGGTTGAGGGCGATCCTTTAGCCCCTAACTACAAGACTCAGAACTAAATGGCACTATAGTTAGATCTTTTATCGCCGGGAGCACTAACTAAAGTTAGTGCTCCTATAGGCTCTATCACAGAGCCTATAAAATTAGCACCCCACCTCTAAGCTGCCTCACCAAGCCCAAGCCCAAGTCCTTATCCCCTACTCTCCACTTTTGAAGACCATCAAAACCTAGCACGCCCCTAAGCACCACTCTTTATCAAACAGCAAGATATTTGCTAAAAGTTAATCAAAAGTATTGGACACTCCCCCTCATATTTTAGTGACTTAATGCTCTTTGCTATTGCCAATCTTATTGGCTGCTAAGGCACTATTGGTGAGGTAGAAGTTTAAGCACCAACTTGTTAGGTTGGCTAAGGTTGCATTGAAGGTTCTAGCAGACTATGCAAGCGTAGGCCATGGCCTGATAAGGACATGACCTGCTAAGCGTATGGGCTGTGCTTAGTATGAGGTTTCAAATCAATACAGCATATAGGCGAATCCCAGCTCATCGGTCACTTTGTGATAAAGGTCACTCATATTCAGCGATCTTAATAAGTTATAGTTAATATAGTGTACTTTTTAGCCAAAAAGTCATAACAGATTATCTTATTAGCTCTCTATAATTGCTCTTGTAGGAACAGGGGTAAATGTTCACTAAATCGGCTTTTACTCTTATTTATTTCCTAAAGATTTGTTTTATTAAGCATCTAATTTAGTTTTAGCTATAGGTTAATCTAAGCAAGTTTTTAACCTTTATTAAGCAAGACTATAGTCATGTGATTGACATTGTAGTTGTATTTTTACCTTGGGCTGATTAACACTAATTCTAATTAAGTCATTACGTGTGTGTTTACAGTCAGCTATTGTCTATTGGAGAAGAATATGCAGACCAAGTGGTGGCATGGCAAAGTAGCCTATCAAATTTATCCAAAGAGCTTCAAAGATACCAATGGTGATGGTTTTGGTGATTTACCAGGTATTATTGAAAAGATCCCTTATTTAGCTGACTTAGGTATTGAGCTCTTATGGATCTCTCCTATTTATAAGTCACCTTTTGCAGATCAGGGTTACGATATTGCTGACTACCAAGATATCGATCCTATCTTCGGTTCCTTAGAAGACTTCAAGAAGTTAAAATCTGAGGCTGATAAGTACGGTATTGGCATTATTATGGACTTAGTCGTAAACCACTGCTCTGATGAGCACGAGTGGTTTAAGAAGGCTAGTGCTGATCCAACTTGTGAAGAAGCCTCTTACTTTATTTTCCGTGAAGGCAAGGATGGTAAAGAGCCTAACAACTTACGTGCTTGCTTTGGCGGCAGCGTATGGGATAAGGTTCCAGGCCAAGACAATCTTTACTACTGCCACTTCTTCCACAAGAAGCAACCAGATCTCAATTGGTTCAATCCAAAACTTCGTGAGAAGATCTATGAGATGATGAACTGGTGGTTAGTGGACATGGGTATTGCTGGCTTCCGTGTTGATGCCATTATGTGTATCGGTAAAGATCCTACCTATCCTATGTACACTCCTGATAGCGTAGGCGATGGCATGTGCTCCTGCGGCGTGATGAACAGCCAAAACGTTGATGTTGCCTTAAACTTCTTACGTGAAATGAATAGCCGTACCTTCCACCCTAACGATAAGTTCTCCGTAGGTGAAGTATTTGGTATTACTAAGGACAACGTAAAAGACTTTATTGGCGATGATGGTGTATTTAGCTCCATCTTTGATTTCTCCGCTCGTGAAGCTTTAACCAAGCACTACTGCTTCTATGGCTTTGAGAAGTTAAGCGTAGCCCAATACCGTAAGGTAATTTTTGAGGCTCAAAAGACTGCCGGTGATATTGGCTTCTTAGCCCCAGTTATCGAGAACCATGATGAGCCACGTGGTGTTTCTACCTACTTACCACTTATGTGGCAAAACGCCAAGGGTGCTAAGGCATTAGGTACTGTAAACCTCACCTTAAAGGGCGTTCCTTTCGTATTCCAGGGCCAAGAGCTTGGTATGCTTAACACCAAGTTTGACAACATCGATGAGTTAGATGATTGCCAGAGCAAGGATCAATACCAGATGTGTCAAGAGCAAGGCTTATCTGAGACCGTTACTATGCAGGTCTTAAATGATCAAGCTCGTGACCATGGCCGTGTTCCAATGCTATGGGATGATAGTCAGTACGCTGGCTTCTCAACTGTTAAGCCATGGATGAAGGTTAACCAGGACTACAAGACTGTTAACGTAGCTTCTGAGCAAAAGGATCCTAACTCTGTACTTAACTACTACAAGACCTTAATTAAGTTACGTAAAGATCCTAAGTACATTGAGGCCTTTACTTATGGTGAGTTTGTTGCCTTAGAGGATCCAAACGACCACACCATCGCTTACTTACGTAAGGGTAAAGAGCACACCTTAATGGTAGTTGCAAACTTTGGCGCTGCTCCAGTTAAGTTTGACGTTAACGAGAGCAGCCAAATCTTATTAAGCTCTGATAAGGCTACTATCGAGAATAAGCAAGTAATCGTTCCAGAAGGCACTTCTGTCATCGTATTGCTTTAATTAAGGCTTAAACACCAAAAGGCGATATTTCTGCCTACACAACTAAAGTTCATTAGAGCACACACCTCAAGAGGCCTTGTTTACCCACAAGGCCTCTTTTTATCAAACCGTCCCAAAAGCATCTAAAGTTTTGCCACACAAACTTTCCACGAACGCTTATCCTCCCGAAGGCAAAACCTCCCCTGCAATAGACCTTCCTAGGCTAACAGTAGAGCAGCCTATTCACCTATACAGTAGTTTTAATCAACCCTAGCTATAAGGCACATTGTGTAATCGCTTCACTAGCAACTCTATAAGATAAAGCTCTTTATTGGCAGCAGCTTTGCCTTGCCTTGCCTTGCCTTGCCTTGCCTTAGCCTTGCCTTAGCCTTAGCCTTGCCTTAGCCTTAGCCTTAGCCTTGCCTCAGCCTTAGCCTTAGCCTTTTCTTTTGTTTTTGCTTTTCCCTACTAAGCTTTAGAAGTTCATATTGCTTAAGATATTCGCACGAATCGTACGAATAATTATGGCATATTATCAATGGTTTCTTGAGTGCTTTCTAAAAATAAAAAAGGGCTAAAGCATCAGGTTTATGAAGCTTTAGCCCTTAGTAATTGTGTAAGATATATTGTGTTTATATCTGAGATATTGTACGAAATATAGAAAAATTCAGGACGGTTAAGTTGGCTGTGTTTTAAAACTGTGCCAGTCTATGCACAGTTATTTAGTGTCCTATTCTGTATATTTATACTAGTCCTGTGTCACAGGAGCAGGAGCTGCCGCACTATCTTGAGCCTCAGGCATGAATTGTACTTGAGGTGGGATAGCTGCATTCTTGTGAATTTTAGTGTTACCAATAGCTTCTTGCTTGGTAATAGGTTCAGGCATTTGATCTGGTGGGTTGCCCTTCATCGGATCCCAACCTAAGGTAATGAGGTACACACCAAAACCAATTACGAAGGCAAAAGGAATGTGCCAACCATAACGTAACCAGTTCATGAAGGAGCGGGCCTTAGGGAAGACGTTACATACGGCTACACCTGCAGAGGAACCGAACCAAATCATGGAACCACCAAAGCCTACAGCATAAGAGATTAATGCCCAGTCATAGCCACCCTTAATTAAAGTTAATTGAGTTAATGGGATGTTATTAAATACTGAGGACACGAAGCCAATAGCCATAGTAGATAAGATGGAAGCATCTGGTACTGAGTCAATAGGAACTAACTCAGCGCAGAATACTAATGCAATCAAGAATACGGTGGACTCAATAGCAGTTAAGCCTTCACGGAAGTTAATCTTAACAAAAGGAGTACCAATTAAGATTGCAATCCAAATACCTAAAGCAGGGAACTCAAAGAAGTAGTTGAAAATAATAGCGCCAGCTAAGATTAAGCCTACTAATGCGATACGGCGATTTTCAACTTTAACACCACCCTCTGGAACAAAAATATCTTGAGTATAGTGATGTTGCTGACGAGCACCAAAAAAAGCTAATACTAAGAAAGCAGAAATAGCAGGAATAAAGGCATGAGCTAAAACTAAAGGATCCTTACCATAAATCCAAATTAAGGTAGTGGTAGTATCACCTACAACAGAGCCAGCACCACCAGCGTTAGAGGCCGCACAGATAGCTGCAATGTAACCAATATGTACCTTGTTTTTGTATAAGGTAGCTGCCATAGAACAGCCAATAATTGCTGCTGCAATATTATCCAAGAAAGTAGAGAGGATAAATACAAAAGCTAGCAAGGCCATGGCACCAAAGATGCCTTGAGGAAGATAGCGTGGTAGTACAGCAGGGAAGCGAGACTCTTCGAAAATGCTAGCTAAAATAGCAAAGCCAGGAAGCATTAAAGCTAGGTTTAAATAAGTGTTCCAAGATCCTTTAACCCATTGGCCATCTGCATTGGTATAACCAATAACCTTATGAATTACAGAAAAGCCATCAATAAATTCATACTTGTAAAAACACAAGCATAATAAACCTATAATGGCAACATGCATGGTCTTATTGTAGAAAACAGCAACGCCGAGCAAAATAAGACCAAAGATAATCATCTCATAGCGAATGCCATAGATGGTAGTAGTGGTGAAAATAGTTTCACTGGCACAGGCAGGAGCCATGGTCACCAGTCCCAAAGCTATTAAGCTGAATAATTTTAATAACAAGGGCATATCAAACCTTTCATTCAAACATTGCTAAATAGCAACACACACACAAACTAATTTAAAGTTATCACACACGATTTTCAGGTGAGTTTTTGCTATCACCTTCACTCTTATCTTGATCTTTAATAGTAGAGTGATTCTTTAAAAACTCATCAGAGGCGCTTGCACCTGGATCAAAGATCTTTTTACGTGGACGAGCTTTTGCTACTACCTCGTCGCTTTGAATACGTAAGATAAACTCTGGGGCATCGGAGTAATCAGTATGAAGACCTAAGCGCTGTACCCATACCCAGAAAGCAAAAATAATGAAGTGAGCATAGAGTAAACGTAAGATAAGTAAACCATGTTGTTCAAAGTAGTTTAAGACAAAAACTACCACAATAGGTCCTAATGCCCAGCCACCTAAAGCAAGGGCGGAGGCACCACCAGTTTTAGCTGCTTTTACTTGGACTTTAAAGTTAGCAGTAAAGTACCAGCTCATAGCGACACCAGTAACTAAAAGACCAACGATGAGCATGGCCTGGTTCATGGCTAAAGACATGAACAGTAAGCCTATCATTAAGATTAAAACATCTTGCTCAAACACGGCTTTTACACCAACCTTTGGAATTAAAGGGCGTAAGATCAACATGCCAATAATGAGGCCTGCAATAAAGGTTGCGCTAACCACAATTGCAGCAATTGAAAATTCGCTATTAAAAAATGAGATCCATAAAGGTAGACCTGCAAAAATAGCAACCACTACACCAGCACATAAATAGCCAGTAGCTATAAAAATGCCTCGTCTTACTAATTGTTCGTTGGTTGGCATAAAATTCACCAGAGTTATCATTAACAATATTTTTTAGACTTTAAGAAAAGATTAAAGAGCTCAAAACATTGTTGTGAGAGATTTTGGTTAACAGCAAGTTAATTGTTTACTTCCAAAATACGCCAATAATGAAAACAAAAGAGGTATTTTTACCTAAAGCACACTCATAGACCTCAAAAGGCAGTTTTACTTAGGGATCTAAGTGTAATAAGTGCTTTGCAACAAGGACTTAATAGAGCGTAGAAGATCTATTAAAGATCGGCCAAAATACTTTAAATAAACGCTAACTCAATTGTTTTGGCAATATTGACTCATCCACATAATAGCGCAACTTTGTGATTTCTTTAACCACCTTTAATAATAAAAATAACCATTAGTGAGCAATTGAAAGCAATTGAGCTAAGATAATTTACAGCACTTTCCAGTAACGTAGCTTGGCAACTAAAACGAGAATTTATAGATGATTCGGTATACCGTTAACTTATGAGGCTTGCGTAATAGAAAACTACATGTACGGATCATGTAGAACCATGGTCAAAATCATATAGCAAAAGCCTTATATAAGCCACTCCCTAAAATCGACCAAGTACTTAGCTCAGTAGCTGCAGCACCCCCTACTCTAGATAGGCTCAAATGAAGATGCTTAGAGCAAGAACGTGATGCACTGCAGCTTGCAAGATCCCACCTTGCAGGCCGTTTTCTTTTGTCAGCAGCATGCTTTCATAATTGCCACGATCTATCTGTCATAACCTCTGCAGCCTTGCAACAATCCAGCACCAACGCCCGCACATCAATGCCCATTAATCGTATCAATACAATTAAGCAGATAATCAAGATTCCATGATCTTTGATACCCAATACGACGCGCTTTATGCAAATCATTTATTCCCATGTATCATAGATGCGCTATACTTTTAATCTCATCCCGTTAGAGCTATTAATCTCAGATTATTGGCCAAAGACCTCAAAAACCAATGCTAGACCACTAAAAGTCATTTTTTAGCAATTGCTATACAAACATGCGTACTCCTTGCTAATGGTAATTAGTAATGCCTTGGTGCTTGGCCTTAATTTAATCGGAGCAACATAAATGTCGCTAATAAAGATCTGTACACTTGACAAGTGCAATCATAATTGTGTAGGGGGGGGGGGCACGAAATCTCAACCTACTCTCTAGTATAAAAACCGCAAATTTAAGCCATTCTTCACTTTGCGAGGTGCAAAATGGAGAAGCTTAAAATGCACAGCGGCAATGTCACTAGCTCTAACATCGAAGCTCTTGCTCAGATATTCCCTGACTGTATTACTGAGGCTACTGATGAAAATGGCCAAGTAGTACAAGCAGTAGACTTTGACAAGCTCAAAGCAACCTTATCATCTAAGATCGTTGAAGGATCCCAAGAGCGTTACAACTTCACTTGGCCTCAGAAATCTGACGCCATTCGTCTTGCCAACGCCCGCACATCCAAAACATTACGTCCATGTCGTGAAGAAAGTCTGGACTTTGATAACACAGGCAATCTATACATCGAAGGCGATAACCTCGATGTACTCAAAGTCCTACGCAATACCTACCGCTCTCGTGTAAAGATGATCTATATCGATCCTCCTTACAACACCGGTAATGACTTTGTATATGAAGACGATTTCACCATGGACTCTGACGAGTTCCTACATCTTAGTGGCCAAAAGGACAATGACGGCAATAGACTTGTTGTAAACAGCAATTCTAACGGTCGTTTCCACACTGACTGGCTCAATATGATCTACCCACGTCTTAAGGTTGCCCGAGATCTTCTGCGTGATGATGGAGTGATCTTTATATCAATTGACGATAACGAATCACAGACATTGAGAATGATATGTGATGAAGTTTTCGGCATCGAAAACCTGGTGGCACAAATCCCATGGCAGTCTAGAACTTCTAAACAGAATGATACTGATTTTAGTATCAACCATGAGTACATATTAGCCTATGCTAAAAAGAGAAGAAGAAAAAACCGTCGAATTAAAGAGAATAACTCTACTGAATGGCATAAAAGCGACTCATTTGTTTGTAAGCCACTACCTCTAGATAAGACTAAATTTGCTAATCCTGACAATGATCCGCGTGGGCCATGGAAAACAAATCCTTTTGATGCCCCAAACGAAAGAAAAAACCTAACCTATCTAATAACTAATCCGAATACTGGTGAACAATTTTTGCCACCTTCAGGCCGTTGTTGGTGTACAGATCATAAAAACTACCTAAGATATCTAAACGATGGTCGTATCTTATTCGGCAAGTCAGGTACTGGAAGACCGCAATTAAAAGTCTTTTACGAGGAAAAGAAAGAATTCGGTTCCGTTGATGACTCTTGGTTTAGTGGAGAGTTAGTGGGTACAACCACTGAAGGCACAAAAGAACTCATGAAGCTTATGGGGCAAAAGGTATTCGATATGCCTAAGCCAACTTCTCTACTTAAAAAGCTATTAACTTTAGCTAATACAAAGGATGACGATATTATATTGGATTTCTTTTCTGGATCTGCAACTACCGCTCATGCTGTTATTGAGTTGAATGCAATAGAAGGCTTTAATCGTAAGTTTATTATGATTCAAATTCCTGCTGCTATTGATGAAGATAGTTTATCTTTCAAGGCAGGCTACAAGACAATATGTGAAATAGGCAAAGAACGAATCCGCAAAGCTGGAGCACAAATAAAATCTGAGTTTGGAGATCAAGCAAAGGATCTTGACGTTGGTTTCCGTGTTCTTAAGCTTGACAGCTCTAATATGGAAGATACGTTCTACATTCCTAATCATGTGAATCGTAACTCGCTTGTATCTGATAACATCAAGCAAGATCGTTCTAGTGAAGATTTACTGTATCAGACCATGCTTGAGACTGATGTATTGCTGAACTCTTCTATCAGTTTGGAACATATAAACAACAAAGAAGTGTTCATTGTACGCGACGGCTACCTGATTGCTTGCTTTGATGAGTACATCGATCTTGCCACAGTGAAAGCTATAGCCGAGCGTAAGCCGGTGTATTTCATCACGCGCGATGGCTCTATGGCTAGAGACGATGTTGCAGATAACATGGAGCAGATCTTCATGGCTATCTCACCAAACACTACAATTAAGGTGCTCTAGCTCCTTAATCTGTTCTACTTCTAAACAAAAAATATCTTTAGCGCTTAGTAGCTATCCACCAGCAATCTGGCAGGTATAGCTTTAGAGCCTCTTAGCTATATTCTGCAGGTAATCTGGCAGGTATAGCTTTAGAGCCTCTTAGCTATATTCTACAGGTAATCTTGCAGGTATAGCTAATGTCTTTTGCCTTATTCTGACTGAGTATTTGGGTTATGGAATTTCAGTTCAAGAAACAACAGTATCAGACCGATGCAGTTAGCAACACCGTTGAAGTATTCACAGGTCAACCATATCAAGATGGCTATAGCTATATCTTAAGCACTAAACAAGATGCTTTTAAAGTTGTTCGGGATGAATATGGTCTACGTAATGCACCTTTGAATATTGGTCCAAACCTCAAAGAGCGCTTACTCCTTAATATACAGGAGGTCCAAAAGCGTTCTAATATCCTGATGTCAGATAAGCTTGTTGGCGATCCTAAGCTAGGCTCATGCGTTTTAGATATCGAGATGGAGACAGGCACTGGCAAAACCTACGTCTACATCAAGACCATATTTGAGCTCAACAAGCGTTATGGCTGGGAAAAGTTCATTGTTGTTGTGCCTAGCATTGCGATTCGTGAGGGTGTTGTAAAGAGCTTCTCTATGCTCGAGAGACACTTTTTCAATGAGTATGAGAAGAAGGCTGAGTACTTTGTTTATGACTCATCCAACCTCTCTATGCTTAGACAGTTTGCAACATCTGACAATATTGAGGTCATGATTATTAATATTCAGGCCTTCAATAGCTTTGATGAATCCAAGAAGAATAACGTAACTCGTACAATCTACTCTCAGCGTGATGAGTTTAACTCTTTACGTCCTATCGACGTTATTGCTAGAACTAATCCTATTATGCTGATTGATGAGCCGCAAAAGGCTGAAGGTAAGAAGACAATTGATGGCCTGGCTCAGTTTAATCCACTCTTTACCATCAACTACTCAGCAACTCACCGCACTAAGCACAATTGTATCTACGCACTAGATGCAGTGGATGCCTTTGAGCAGAAGTTAGTAAAGCGAATTTCTGTAAAGGGTTTTGAACTTAAAAACCTTAGTGGATCCGATGGTTACCTTTACTTAGATAGCATTTTACTTTCTCGTGATGAAGCTCCAGTTGCACTTGTTGAGATGGAGGTTAAGACTGCCTCAGGCAAGACTGTTCGTAAGAGTTTAAAACTCAGAGCTAATGACGATCTTTTTGTAGCATCGCATGAGCTCAATCAGTACAAAGACTTGCGTGTTAGCGAGATTCTGCCTGTATATAACTGCATCAAACTATCTGATGGTTCAGTCATTTACAAGGGCGATGTAGCTGGTGATAAAAGTGAAGATGCACTGCAGCGTGTACAGATTCGTGAGACTATACGCTCACACTTTGACAAAGAAGAAGACCTCTTTAATCGCGGCATCAAGACCTTAAGCCTTTTCTTTATTGATGAGGTTGCTAACTACAGAGGCTACTCAGAGGATGGCCTAGAGGTTAAAGGAAAGTTTGCTCAATGGTTTGAAGAAGAGTACCACTCTTTACTTATGCAGACACTTGAGCGTATTGAGGAGGGCTTCAAGAATGCACCTCCTGAAGAGCTTAATAAGCACGCCTACTATCAGTACTTGCTTAAGACCAAAGATCATGAGGCATCGGTTCACAATGGCTATTTCTCAATCGACAAAGGCCGCGCCGTAAACTCTAAGACCAAGAAAGATGGCATTTCAGATGACACCTCGGCCTATGATTTGATCCTACGCAATAAAGAGCGTCTACTGAGTTTTGAAGAGCCGACTAGATTTATCTTCTCTCACTCGGCATTGCGTGAAGGCTGGGATAACCCTAACGTTTTCCAGATTTGTACGCTACGCCACACCAGCTCAACCATCAACAAGCGTCAAGAAGTTGGCCGTGGCTTACGTCTGTGCGTAAATGACCAGGGTGAACGCATGGATATTTCAGTACTGGGGGATAATGTCCATGAGCTCAATACTCTGACTGTTATTGCCAATGAAAGCTACGAAGACTTTGTTGATACTCTTCAATCTGAGACCAAAGATGTACTGCGCGAACGTCCAACTGTGATCGATCTGAAGCTCTTCAAGGGCAAGAAAGTAAAGCTAGAAGACAACACCGTTCACAGTATCACTGAGCAGGAAGCAGCTATGATCTATAGCTACTTCTTGAGCAATGATTACATTGACGATTATGGTCTCGTTACCGATGCTTATAAGCAAGCTGTTGAGGCTGGTACAACTGTTTCTGTTGGTACAAAATTAGAAAAGCTGTCTATGTTTATTCATGAGGCGGCCCGCTCAACCTACGCTCAGACCACTGCACTTAAGAACATGGTTTATAACGAAAATAAACATGCTCTTGTGAATAATGGCCTGAACGAAAACTTTAGAAGTAAAGAGTTTAAGGAACTGTGGAGAAGCATCAACAGAAAGTACTTCTATACTGTTTCATATGACAGCTCAGAGCTCATCCAAAATGCAGCTGCAGCTCTAGCTCAAGAGCTCAATGTTGACGAGATGCTAGTTAAGATCAGTACCGGTAATCAGATTGATGCAGAATCATTCAAGGCAAAATCTAGCCGCACCGAGCTTAATCTTGGCATCGAAGGTTCTTCGGTTAAGTATGATCTTGTGGGCGATATTGCCAAGGGAGCTAAAATCACTCGTAGAACTGCCACAAAAATCCTTAAGAGCCTTTCTGATGAGAAGTTTGGACTCTTTGCCAAGAATCCAGAGCAATTCATCGCCCGCGCAGTAAGGATTATTAAAGAGCAAAAAGCAACTATGTTAGTTGAGCATATAGTTTACGAGCCTCTGAGCGATACTTACTCAAGCAATATCTTTACTGAAGTTAAGCATTCGGCCGATGCATCTAATATCATCACCTCAAAACACATTACAGACCGTCTGTTCTATGATGCTGAGGTAGAAAAATCCTTTGCCAATGAACTTGAGAAGGCTGAGGAAGTATGTGTCTATGCCAAACTGCCGCGTGGTTTCTATATTCCAACTCCAGTTGGCCGCTATTCACCTGACTGGGCGGTGACTTTTAAGGAAGGACAAGTAAAGCATATTTACTTCGTGGCTGAAACCAAGGGCGACATTTCCTCTATGCAGCTGCGCAAGATTGAAAATACCAAGATTGAGTGCGCTAGACGTATGTTCAACGTAGATGCGTCAAAAATCCGCTATGAAAAAGTTGCGACCTTCGATGACCTGCTACGCTGTGCAGTACGTACCGTTTAGTCCTGCCAAACTCGAACTTATCTAAGTTCTTCATGCATTAGTAATATTACAGTCACATCATGATTTGATGTGATTGTAATATCATTTATCTTCATACCATATAAGATGCACGCCAACTTTTGGCTATTCTATGCAAAGTAGATTAGTTTAGTGCGCATATTTAGGTTTTGTCCTTTCTAATAGCCTATAATTATCATTCAGGCTAGTTGATGGTAATCTAACTAAATCCCCTCTATGAGCTCTTTCTTGGTACAAGTTTAGCCCTAGGATTGTATAGCCCAAACTAGATCTAGCTTCTCCAAACAGACAATGGTACGTATCTCATAATGCAAGAATCTGTCTTATTTAACAACACAAGCTCTAAGGTTATTGATGATTTACGTCAGGTGCTTACACCAGGATGTAGCGTATGCATTGCTGCGAAAAGTTTCAGCATTTTTGCTTATGAAGCTCTACGAGATAATCTTGATTGTGTTGATAATGTGCGGTTTATCTATACAGAGCCAGCTTTTGAGAAAGAAAAGAAAGACAAGCAGCTTAGAGAATTTATCATCCCACGTATTAATCGTGAGAAAGTCATCCATGGCTGTGAGTTCGAGATACGTCTGCGCAATCCTTTGACCCAACGCTCGCTTGCTCATGCATGCGCTGAATGGTTAGATCGTAAGTGCACCTTATACACTAATACTTCTCATGAACTCGAAATTAATGAAGTATTCGTGGTTAAGAATTTTGATGGATGTTTTGCCTACCTCCAAATCAATCACTTTGCTACTGACTACTTAGGCTTAACTCAATCAGGACGTCGCCCTTTTGGCAATATCGTGCGCTTATCTGGTGACGATGCACTTGAGTTATACGCTGAGTTTGAAACAGCCTGGAATGACTCTGAAGTTACAGATGTCACCGAGAATGTAAAACAAAGCATTGGTAGTGTCTGTAAGGAGAATACCCCCGAGTACCTTTACATGATTACATTGCAAAACCTCTTTTGTGAGTTCTTAGATGCAATGAATGATGATTTTCTTCCTAAAGAGGGTACTGGATATCGCAATAGTGTTATTTGGCAGAAGCTCTATAACTTCCAGAAAGATGCAGTTTTAGGCATTATCAACAAGCTTGAAACCTACAATGGCTGTATCCTTGCTGATAGCGTTGGTCTGGGTAAAACTTTCACTGCTTTAGCGGTAATCAAATATTACGAAAGCAGAAACATGCGTGTACTAGTACTGTGCCCTAAAAAACTAGCACAGAACTGGAACACGTACTGCCGCAACTACAAGACCAATCCGCTTGAGGCCGATCGCTTTAGTTATACAGTGCTCTTTCACACTGATCTGTCACGTAACAATGGCACTTCCAATGGCATCGACTTGTCTCAAATTAACTGGAGCAACTTTGATCTTGTTGTTATTGATGAGTCACACTATTTTAGAAACGGCACTAAAAACAAAAAGAATCGAGCAACTGGAGATGTTGAGGTAGTCGATAACCGCTATCAGCGTCTGCTTAGACGCATCATTAGTCAAGGCGTTAAGACCAAGGTTTTAATGCTCTCTGCTACGCCCGTTAACAACAACTTCAATGACCTTAGAAATCAGCTGCAGCTTGCCTATGAGGGCAAACCAGATACCCTTAATGAAAAGCTCAATACTTCAACTGGTATCGATGAGATCTTTAAGCTTGCTCAGAAGCGCTTTAATGAGTGGAGCAAACTGCCTGTTAAAGAGCGTTTAGAAAGAAACCTTCAAGACGTCCTCGATAGCGATTTCTTTAAGGTGCTTGATGCGGTTACTATTGCCCGCAGTCGTAAACATATTGCCCAGTTCTATGACACAGCTGCTATTGGTAAGTTTCCAACTCGTTTACCTCCAATCAATCGCTCGCCTTCTCTGTGCGATAAATCTGATGGTATTAAGTACCATGAGATCTTTACCCTTTTGCAAACTCTTCATTTGAAGATATACACTCCATCTCAGTACATTCTGCCTCAGTACATGGAGCAATATCTGCCCAAAAGAGAGCGTGAGCACGAAGACAACCTTACTTTAGCTGGTCGAGAGGAAGGTATTCGTCACCTCATGAGCATCAATATCTTCAAGCGCATGGAGAGCAGTATTAACTCTTTTAGAATTACTGTAAAACGTCTGCGCAAGATGCATGAGGATATGATTGCCCTCATTTCTGAGCATAACTTTACTAACGCTGCTGTTGATGAGCCAACTTTTGATGAAGATGAGTTTGATGATGAGCTCGATATCAATATTGGCCATAAGACTGCTAAGATTCAGCTCAAGCATATGGACTATATTAGCTGGCAATCTGAACTTGAGCATGACATTGTCATTTTAGATCAATTGCTTGAGAAGACTTCCTCAATTGATGGTAGTAAAGATGCCAAACTCATGCAGTTAAAAGCTGATATTGATGAGAAGCTCTCGCATCCTCTCAATAATAACAATCGCAAGATTATTATCTTCACTGCCTTTGCCGATACAGCTCAGTACTTATTCGATGGTATTAGCGATTGGGCACTTGAGAAGCATGGCTTGCATACTGCACTCATTAATGGCAGTAAAAACACTCACAACCTTAACTTTAAAGGCAAGATTGATTTCGATGCCTTGTTGTCTATCTTCTCACCATGCTCTAAAGAGTTAGAGAGCAAGTATCCAGAGTATCAAGGTCAAAGCATTGATATTCTCATCGCTACTGACTGTATTAGTGAGGGTCAAAACCTCCAAGACTGTGATTGTCTAATTAACTTTGATATTCATTGGAATCCAGTGCGTATCATTCAACGTTTTGGTCGTATTGATCGTATCGGCTCCAAGAATGAACGTATTCAGCTCATCAACTACTGGCCAGATATTTCTTTAGACGAATACATCAAGCTCAAACAGCGTGTTGAATCACGTATGGAGGCTACGGTCATGACCTCAACAGGTGATGACAATCCTCTCTCTAGTGAAGAGGCTAACGATCTTGAGTACCGCAAAGAACAGCTCAAACGTTTGCGCAGTGAAGTTGTGGACCTTGAGGATATGAGCTCCGGCATTTCAATCTTAGATCTTGGCCTTAACCAATTTAAGAATGACCTAATTGGTAAACGCGGTGACTATCCTGAGCTTGACCAGGCTCCTCATGGACTACATGCCATTGTTAAATCAGAAAGCGAATGCCCTCCAGGTGTAATCTTTGTGCTCAAGAGTCGTGTTGCTGACGTGCACAAAGACACTAAGAACCAGCTTCATCCTTTCTATCTCATATACATGGATATGAAAGGCAATGTTGTTGCCAACCACCTCAAGCCTAAGCGACTTTTGGACCTATTCCGCAAGCTTTGCTTTGGCAAGATTGAGCCAGATCATGAGCTTTGTGATCTCTTCAACCATGAGACAGATGACGGTATTCAGATGCAAACCTATTCAGACATTCTGAATAAGGCCGTCCGATCTGTTGTCAATGTTAAGAATAAGACAGATGTGTCAGCCTTCTTAACTGGCGATAATGACGTATCTTTCGTGAATACGCATCAAGATCTAAAAGATTTTGAGCTCATTGACTTCCTTGTGATTAAGTAAGTAACTAATGCATTGCCTGCATAATGACATAAGGGGTTAACAAACAATGAGCAGCTTGCCTGAATCAACTAAAAACCAAAATATCGAGATAGAGATAAGCACTCTTAACTCCTCTAATGAGATTAGCTCTGATGACAAGATTCTCATCAATAATGAGCTTAAGTCATTGCGAATTACGCATGAGCTGAGCGAAAAAACCTTAGAGGGAGTTTGCGCGGGCGATGATATTAAACGCTTGTTTGTTATTGAGGTCATGATTAAAGGCGATGCATATAGCGAAAAGCTATTGCGTATCTTATCCACTTGCATTAAGCAAAAACTTTTGATGGTAATTGTCGTCAATAGCCAATATAGACTAGCTATTGTTGACGATAGAATTATATGCTCTAGCTTTTGTAAGAGTTTTGATGAGGTCTTTCCTGAGCTGCATGGCAGTAACATCGATGAAGTCTATGCCAACCTGGTTGCAGATCTCGCAAACTTCGAGATTAAGGATCAGGTAGATCCAGTTAAGGCAGTACGCATCAATCAAGAATGCTTTAGGTTAGAACAAGAGATAGAAAGACTTGAGCTAAAGTGCCTAAAAGAATCTCAGCCTCGTCGTAAAATGGAGATTTACGAGCAAGTAGAAGCAAAGCGCAAGGATCTATCTACACTCAAAGCCTCATTATCTCAGTAGCTGCAGCACCTCCCTAATCTAGATAGGCTCACATGAAGATGCTTAGATAAATGTCGTGATGCACTACGACCTGCAAGATCTCATCTTGCAGGCCGTTTTCTTTTATCCGCAGCATGCCTTTTGCCAAGCACGCTGTTAGCTAAGCTTGATGCTGAAAAGTGGCTGAGGATCAGAGGTTTTAGCAGCTACTGATTGTGGGATGGTAAGAGCGTTGAGGTTGCAGCTTAAGATCTTAACGGAGTGATCGGCAATTGGTGGGAACGGCACTGCAGTAACTGCCTCAGAGCGCAGCAGTAAGTGCTCAGGGATCTTATCTTCTTTTACAAAGACATAGCGATCTTTGGCATTGTCATCATGCTCATGATCCTTAAGATAGCGCAGGACTTCAAGCTGCTGTGCATTTGGAATGAGCTCTAAGATATCGCAGACAAAGAATGAGTATGTACCAAAGCGCTCATCGTAGAAGTACTCTTGATGACGGCCACGGTACAGATAAGTAAGCTCATTAAAGTGCCCTGCCATGCTCTCTGGCACGATCTTACTTTCAATCATTTCCTCAACAAACTCACGCCTGAGATCATTGATAGTCTCGCGATGACACAGTGCCTGCTGAGCACCATGGCAACTCTTTGCCGCCTCAAGCATGGCCTTGATAAGCTCATCATGATTATCTGGGATTAAGCATACGAGTGAGCCATTGCCCTTTTGCTCTAAGAGCATACGTGCAGTATCCTCAAGCATGCCTGCATAGACCTCACTGTCGCTTAAGCTTGTGGCGATCTTATAGCGAATGGCTGGACGATCGCCTCTTATGATCTTGCCTTCTTGGCTGTCATTGGTGAGCTTGTGATCTTTGCTCAGATTAGTAGTCTTGTGATCTTTGCTGCTAGTACTCTTATGATCTTGGCAGGCGTAAAGCTTATTAGCCCGAAGCTCTTGCTCTTCGCGCTCAAGGGTGGCGCGATATGCTTTAGTGAGATTTTGCTTTTCCTTAGGATCTTGGATGAGATTGGTAAGCTCTACTTTATCTTCGGTGCTGTTAAAGAAACGGCATAAGGACTCGATACCTGCAGCTGGCAAGAGCAATCTAAAGTCATTGTCCTCTGGCACTGCTACTTCTTGATGAGAGCGCACTGTACCAGGAGCACACTTATGCCCAAAGTAGCGTTTCACATCATCAAGACTCTCATCATCAAAGCGATAGCCACCGCCTACTGGCTGAAAGCGCAGATTGTCATAATGCTCATTACCCACTAAGAAGAGCTCATCATCTAACACAATGCGAAAGACATAAGCATAGGATGCTCTAATTTCACCTGCTTGTGCTCGATACTTATTCTTCTCTAGTCTAAATGAGTCACTCATAATGATCCTGCAGCTATCTTTCAATGACTAACAAAGGCTGATTACACCTCATGGCTATCTTGGGTCACATGCGCCTTGCTGTTAATTGCTCTAAGCACATTACATTAGATACCTACCATGGCAAGCGAGCGCATGACAGCATGTGCTTGCTCGTGTAGCTATCACTTGATGCTGTGCTAATGCTAGCGGGAGCTTAGCAGTGCTTGCATTACTATGCTAGCGGGTGCTTGGCAGTGTTTGCCTTGCTATGCTAGCAGGTGCTTGGCAGTGCTTGCCTTGCATGTGCTAGCAGGTGCTTGGCAGTGCTTGCCTTGCTCGTGCTAGCGGGTGCTTGGCTGTGCTTGCCTTGCATGTGCTAGCAGGTGCTTGGCAGTGCTTGCTGTGCTGTGCTCGTAAGCATCTGTGGATGCTTGAGTGGCATGGCAAGCTATAAGAGAACTTGGCTGTGACCTTAGATTAGTACTACATTGTAGTCACACACGAGTAATCAGCAATCAGCATGTTTTGAGTATTGGCCTAATGTCACAGATATTATCAGTCAAGTGAGAAAAAGCGGCGTGTAAGTATGTGTACGATATTTGGGGGGTATTAATATAAAACTGGCATAACTATTATGAACCGCATGTTTATCAGTTTTTTTGGGAAACATGCACATGAATAGACTAAAACAAGCCAGACCGCA
>NZ_CABTML010000004.1:0-33341 GCF_902485895.1 uncultured Anaerobiospirillum sp.
CAAATGCGATATAGCAAGTAACTTGCTCTGCGCTCTAGCTTTGCTCTGTGGTGACTTTATGATCGCTAAGTACATGCTTTCGCATGGAGCTAATTTACAAACATTGATAAGCGAAAACAAAGAGTATCTTGTAAAAATAGAATTCTATCATAGGATAAGTCACGCCACATTGCATTGTTTGCAAGGTGTTGTAAGACTCATTGAGCTATCTTCTACAGAGGAAAAGCGCTTCTCAATGCAATTGAACGATATTAAATTGTTCATGCATAAGGGTCCAGATGAGTTTGCGAAGATCTTTAATCTCGTAGATGTACAGGCAAAATATGTTGTTGAGTTATTTGAAGACGCGCTTGAGTATACATATCCTCAGGTTGTTCATGCAATCGCCACATCTAATCAGATTAGATCTAATAAAACCCTGAGTAAGCTAATAGATGTGGCTACAAAGCACAAGGCTCATGAAGTCACTGCGATTCTTCTCGATAGGAAGCAAGAGTTTCAAAGTAAGGCCAAAACAACCAAGACTAGCATAAGGTCATCATTAAGGTTGTAGCGGCACAAAAGTAGTTGTTTGCTATCACTATGATTTAGCTTAGATGGGGATCAGCAATATATTTGGTTGTAGACACTTATCAGCAAGGACATTCTATGGACTTTGAGATCTCAGATGATGGTACGCTAATTCGTTATTCAGGCGCTGGCGGCGATGTGGTGATCCCTGAGGGCGTTAAGTTCATAGAACGTGATGGGGTGTTTGATCGACAAGTTGAGATCACCACTTTATCTTTGCCTAGCACCTTGCTTGGACACAAGCATGATCCACTAAGCTCACGTCAAGCTCATGTGCTGAAAGTTAAAACCGGTGGACAGGTTAAACTCAAGCTGTATAGCAAGGCAAGCTCGGGTGGGATAGGAAATTCTGATGCCATCTTTGAGCTTTTAGAGCTTGATTTGCCAAGTCTTAAAAACTACATCGTTGACGCAAATAATCCTGTCTACATTGCCACTGATGGTGTGTTGATGGTCAAGGATAGATTTGTTCTCGATGTACCTAAGCAAAGTCATCTGCCGTTTAAAATGGAGTGTACTTATCAAGAGTATATGGCTTTAGATGCGAGCTTACGTACTTTTGAGGGGCCTGCTCTTTGGATTAAGTTCCATCATAAGACTATATTTCTATTAGCATTAGAACAGTTTATCAAGACTACGGTCTTGAAGTATAACTTGAGTAATCTAAAAGTCCTGTACTTTCCTGACGCCACTAAACTTGGCAAACTATCACAACGTACCACATGGATGTCAAAGATAAGCTCGGTGATTGTTGCCCCAAAGCTTGAGGTCGATGATTCTGATAGCACTATTAATCACTTAGCTATTTTGGGATATGGCTACAGGCCAGATCTTTATGCACCAGAGCACGCTGTACGCTACCAAGAGTTAATGCAAGATTTTGAAGATAACTTGTATTTAGATGCAATTGATTTTGGTTTTCCATCTATTGCAAATGTATACAAGAGTCTTTGGGAGCAACGTGAAGTTTCAAAGCTGATACCTAATAACGAAGAACAGGCGTGCAAGAGACTGATAGAGGCAGTGTTATACGGCAGTATGGATGATATCAGTCGCGTCCTTTCTTACAACTTCTCCTTCCTTGGCAAGTTCAAAGAAGATCGCGAGGACTACACCCACGGTGGTGTGGCAGCCTTAGCTGTAGCCTGTCGCTATGGTGGATACGACAAGCTTAAATTCTTGCTTGAACATGAGAAGTTTAACTGTGCGCTAAATGAGATCAATCAAAGCCTCATAGATAGATTCAAAGACAAGATCTCTTTATGGCAGGTTATTGGCTTTGTAGCAGGCTTTGCTTGGCATGTATTCTTTTACGTGAACGCTGATGGTGAAATACGCGATCTCAAGCCTATCAGCATTGATGAAAGATTTAAGTGCTTGGATCTCTTAGCGCATCGCTTCTATGAGCCAAATGATGCTCTAGGATGGATGTGCTTTTACGCTTGTCTCATGGGGCGTGAGGAGCTTGCTTGCAAACTAATTGAGCAAGTGAACTTTAAAGATTTTTACAAAAAGAATGCCGTTAAAACAGGATTGCTCGCCATTGAAGAGGGTATCAGAGACACGCTTGAGTTTAGTCCGCGCAATGTAGTGATCCTTGCCAAGGCATTCAAAGATCATGGCTGCAAGCTTCCGTTAACGCGTTTTTCTCAGGTTAGAAATCTGTATGATCATCCTGAGATCATCAGAGAACTGTTTGGGATCGCCAACGTTAATATCTCTCACATCATCAATCTTGTAGATCATGCCTGTTCTAACCATGCTAAAGAAGTGATTGAGGCAGTCTTTGAAAGTGGACGTCATTTTTCACCTCAAGCTATGCAGAGCTTTCTAAACAGTGCCACGGAGTGTGGTGATCCTGAGATCGTCTCTTTTATGCTTGATTATCAGTCACGCTATCGCAAGCAAGATGATGGATCATGGCGTCGACAAAGCCTAACTCTTTAGACCACACTCCTTTGGCGCATCCAGCCTTTTGCAGACCACTTAGCTTTTTGCATACAACTTTGCTTTAGCTGATAGCTTTGCTTTCATGATGGCCGTGCTCTAATTTGGGGATTATGGGCTCTTGAATGCTCTTAAGTTAGGTTTTATCTGGCGTGGTGGCGTTTATTTTTGTGACTTTCGCGGCGGCTTGGTGCATGTTTTGCCATTGCGTATTGTCTTTATGCTAGTATGCATTTTAGTCTGGATGTAATGTCGCCATAGTCTGTGTACTCTAGTGGCGAACTCTAGCTTTAGATAGGCTTGCAACTAGCATGAGGATGCTTTCCATGCTTGATGTGGGCAACGTTATCATTCGAATCTAAGGATGTATATATGTATCCTGAAGTGGTGCCTATAGACGGTAATATCGAGTTGATTCAAAACTCGGGTATTCAATTTGTCGATCTCGATATCTTGGTTGATTGGAAGACCAAAGATAATCTGAGCATGATTAAGGCTATTGAGAACGGTTATTTCATCCGTCTTACTGCCTCAAAGGATGATCCTTTAGTACGACTTGTACCAAAGATCACCAATGAGGTCACTTATGTGGATCCTGTACATCAAAGAGCCGTTGACCTAACCTCAGTTTCACAGCAGGTATCACTTAAAGAATCATTAGAGCTATACGATGGTGTATGGTTCCCAATTCCTTATCTGCCAAATCATATTGTTCCAGGTATGTATGGCCCAACTAACTGGGCGCGTGCACGTATTGTTAAGGTCACAGATAATGCTGCCATTGAGCAGTACCTTAAGAGCAAAGGTCAGCTTGCATCCCATCGTCCAAATGCCGTCAAGTACACTGAAGATGACGATAGTGCTGCTCCAAATATCGTTGCAGCTGATGGTGCACAAGCTGCCACAGACAAGCTCTATGGAGGCGTTGCTCCTAAAGAACTCTTAAAAGAGAGCGAGAGCTATTACCGTATCGTTTTAGCTTTTGATACCCAGACTCAATCACAAGAAGATAACCTTGCCTATTTCGCTCCACTAGATCGCGATGTTGAGTCAGGCGAGCGTTTCAAGCTGGCCTTTACTGCAGATCGCTGCTCTGACTTTTTAAAGAGCTCCAATGGCTCCTTGCCTTGGGTACGTGAGTGGGCTGAGGCTGTATTTAAAGATTTATACAAAGAGCGTATTAAGCCAAAGATCATTGATGAGGAAATTCAAGAGCTAATCATTCAAGAGCATTTACATGAGGCGCATTACCTCAATATGCTCGCATTCTTGGGCTTCTTAGTTGAGCCTCGTCCAGTGCACTTTGTCTCTAATGGTTTGTCTAGCGGCTCAAGCTCTAATCGTGCTGTCGATGTGTCCTTAATTTTGGATATTGGTAATGCACGTTCTTGCGGCATCATGGTTGAAGATCATCCAAACGTTACTCGCGGTGATGATGATTTTTCCGATACCTATGTTCTCAACTTGCGTGATCTTAACGCTCCTGAGCAGGTGTATAACCAGCCATTTGCCTCAATGGTTGAGTTCTCGGTGCCAAACTTTGATTACGACAATCGCTCAGCAAGATCAGGTCGTCCTGATGCCTTCTCATGGCCATCCATGGTACGTGTAGGTAACGAGGCTGCTATGCTTGCTGCTCACCGTGAGGGCAATGAAGGCACTACTGGTATTACCTCACCAAAGCGCTATCTGTGGAATACTGATCGTCTTACTAATGATAAGTGGATGTTTAACAACTACTCTTATCAGATTAAGTCAAAGAAGCTACAGATTCAGAGAAAAGAACAGAACGTACGTGCCTACTTAAATCCGATTGGCTACTACTTCAATACCGACGGTAATGCGTACTTTGCGCTCAACAAAGACGATAACGTTTTTGATAATCTTGAGTCACGCTACTCTAACCGCTCCACCATGACCTTTATGCTCATTGAGCTCTTTGTTCAGGCCATGGTACAGATGAACTCGGTCTCACAACGTGAGCAGTGCACCTCCAAACAGTCTCCTCGTCGCTTGAAGTCTGTGATCTTAACTACCCCTCCAGGTATGCCAGCTGAAGAGCGCGAGCTTTACCGTGGATGTGTTTATGAGGCCTTAGGTATCTTATGGAAATCCTTTGGTTACGATAAGAGCAGCCCTCGTGAGTTTAAGTTCAGTGTTTCTAACTCAGGACGTGTTTCTTCAAGCAATATTGATCCGCCAGTACCAGATGTATACCTCGATTGGAATGAGGCTGAGGCTGGTCAAGTGGTTTACGTTTACAACGAGAGCCAGAAGACTTACAAGGGTGATTGTCAGGCCTTTGTAAAGAACTTACGTCGTCCAATGATGGGTAAGCGTCTAGGCGAGGTGTTAAAAGATAAGGATGGCGATCCACTCTACTCATCTCGTATTGCCTCTTTAGATATCGGTGGTGGCACTACTGATCTTGTGATTAAGGATTACTCCTTTAAGAGCAATGTAGCAGCCTTTGCCTCTGACATCATTCCTCGTGAGATTTTCAAAGACGGCTTTAAGATCGCCGGTGATGACATCATTCACGACATCATCAAAGAGTGCATCATGCCACGCTTAGCGCTGACTTTAGCTAAGTATAAGATTGGCTTTAAGCCAGTACTGCAGCGCTTAGTGGGTGACTCTGGGTCAGGTAATGTGCGTACTGAGACTTTAAGATCGCAGTTTACTCAGCAGATCTTAGTTAAGATTGCCTATAAGATTCTCTTCCACCTTGAAAATCTTGATCCGTACGATACTTCATGTGTGGTTAAGGGATCAGTGCAGGAGTTCTTGCTCGATCAGGAACGTAATCCAAAGCTGCCGTTAACCGTCAAGCGCATGGGTGCCTTTGAGATGCCAAGTCAGGATGTTATCAATTATGCTGATGGCATCATGGGTGAGTATCTGCAGGGCTTCTCTATCATGAACTTTAAGTTCTCCTTTGATATTGCAGCCATTAACCGCGCCATCTTAGAGGGTAGTAAGTTCAACATCTGTCGTATCTTATCTAAGCTGTGCGAAGTAATTACCGCCTTTGATGTGGATCTGTTACTGCTCACAGGCAGATCCTCAAAGCTTCCTGCAATTCGTGCCTTCTTCATGCAGCGTTTAAATCTGCCTAGCATGCGTATTGTGGCTATGCACTCTTATCGCTGCGATAGTTGGTATCCGTTTAAGCGCGATGGTGAAACTATTGGCGATCCAAAGACCACTGCATCAGTGGGTGCGCTCCTTAGCTACTTACGTCTGTCGCACGATAAGTTCCCTAATTTCCGCTTCTACTCTTACCCAGAAGAGGTAAGCAACAACGCACACTATGTTGGTATTGTCGACAATGCCAATATGATCTCGAATGCTTCAGTACTCTACAAGTATGAGTCAGCTCGCATGCTCGCAAAGAAGAACGAGTCAGATGAGGACGATGAAGAGTCGAATTTCATTCCATACAATCGTGAAGACGAGTCATTTAATACTCAGTTATCTGTAGAGATCGGCTGTCGTTTACTTGATGATGAGAATGTTGAGGCAACTCCTCTTTACAAGATTGAGGCTCATAACTCAGTTGATGATATCGCCAGAGTTAAGCAAGCTCTTGCATTAACTTACAACGACATCAATCGTGAGGAAGTAACCAATCTTATTTCTAAGTTTGATTTTGAGATCCAAGAAAGGTACTCACAGCAAGCTGAAGAGATCTTAAAGCGCCTTGAGGATAACGATAATATCTGCGCACCTTACAAGGGTGAGCTTGAAAAAGAGCTTAAGGATAAGGTAACTGCAGAGATTGATGCTAATACTCAGGCACCAACTGGCCTTAAGAAGTTTGTAGCTAAGTTTACAAACAATGAAGATGAGCGTAATGCTGCTATTTCAGCTCGTTATGCAGAACTCTATTCAAGTGAGGTTACTCAGCGTTTTGAAGAGTATGTAGATGACACTTACTACAATACTGAAACTGAGCTTTCTAATCTCTTAAACGCTGGTATCGAAGAGAACATTGCACTGTTACGTGAGCGTTTTACTCGTGGCTTTGAACAGTTAAAACGTAAGCTCAATATTGAGCGTTGCGGCTTTAGCGTTACTTTAAAGACCGTAAACCGTCACTCTCCATACCCAATGGCATTCATCAAGCAGAATCTGCCTAACTTAAAGCAGGTAGAGAGCTTTGAACTTGAGTCTGTTGTTGCCGACGATGGTAAGGACTATACCCCTTACTTCCGTATGTACTTAAAGACCATCTCCGGTGCAAAGGTTAAGTACTTCATGGATAGTGGCTCAATTGATCTTAACGGTATCAACCCACGCTTCATTCTCTAAATACTAGTGAGCACGTGCTCATGGCAGTGAGCTAAAGCCAAGGTGCTTTGGCCACTGTCATGTAAAGCCTAGGTTTAGCTGAGCGCATTAATTATTTTGTTTAATGCACTTACACAAAACTTAGGCTCTCAGATAGCAGGCAGCAAGATGAAAAAAGAATTAATCAACGCAGCTCAGGCATTAAAGTTAGCAAGCTCCTGGGTTGAGAGAAATGCATCTGCAGAGGCAGATCTTAAAAGTCAATCTAATGAGATTCTGCTAGATCTTGGCCGTGGTGCCAATAATGTTTCATTTAGCGTCAACAACCTCAATCATCGTCCATGTATAGGTTTGTTTGGTGCTTCACAGGCCGGTAAGAGCTATTTAGTATCTAAGCTGGCCGCAGGTGATAGTGCCAAGCTCTCAACTCATTGGGATGAGCATGCTGTTGACTTTATCACCCATGTAAATCCATCAGGTAATAACTCTGAGGCAACTGGTTTTGCCACTCGTTTTACCCATGAGAAGGATAACTCTCCAAGCGGCTATCCAATTGAGCTTAAGCTGTTAAATGAAGTTGAGATCGCCATGATCTTAATCAATGCTTTCTTCTATGACATCAATCAGACCGATGTGTCAGTAAGCAGCGATGAAAACTTCTACTTAAACAAGCTCAAAGCTTTAGAGCCACTTGTGGATACCAAGGCTCGTGATGAGTTTAATGCCTATCCAAGTGCACTGCTCCAAGAGGCTGATCTCACCTCATCTAATGCAGATGCCACTTCTGGTATTGATTGCTCTAAGTTAAAGATTCGTGGCTTGAATGTAGGCCGTAGCGTTACTGTTAATGGCGTAACCGAGATGAACTACATTCAAGTAGAGCAGGTTATCGATTTAGCTGATTACTTAGTGTCTAACTCCAACGGTAAGCTTGGTTCTTTTGAAACCATGCCAAATGTATGGATGAAACTAAGAGAAATGCTGCCATTTATGACCTTAGATGGCCGTATCAAAGCTCTGTCGATGTTCTGGCAAGATCTCCCAATCTTCTCAGTTACTTATGAGTGCTTAGCTCGTGAGCTCTTAAAGCTCAAGGGTCATAATGTGGTCTACGCTCCAATGAGTGCTTTCGTTACTCAAAATGGCGCTACCCTTATGCAAAACGAGTCTGGCACCATCATGCACATTACCAAGCTGAGCACCATGTTTACTGACAAGGTCGAGCTTGAGTGTGCTCTTGCCAAGCCAAAAGCCTTATACGATGACAGCGCAAATGCTGCCGCCGCAGCAGCAGCTGGCACCGCTGCCGGCGCAGCAGGTGCCTCTGGCGCTGATGGCCGCCTTGAGGTTGAGGAAAATGTAAGCATCAATGCCTCACGTCTTGCAGCTTTATCTTTAGAGCTGTGCTTTAGACTTGAGAACTCAGGTAAGCTTGATGACTTTGATGTACTTGATTTACCTGGTGCACGTTCTCGCGATGTGATCTTGCTTAAGGATGTTGTCTCTGATGGCGCTAGCTATAATCAAGATCGCAAGCTGACTGAAGCTATCTGCATGCGTGGTAGCGAGTTCTTTAGACGTGGTAAGGTCTCATATGTCTTTGAGCGCTATGCCCGTCGTAACGAAATCGATCAGCTCTTATTCTGCATCGGCGTGAACATGCAGCAAGACGTTACCTCGGTTTTAACTATCTTGTCTGATTGGATCGCTAAGAACGTAGGCGATACTCCAAAGCGTCGTGCTAGTGGCTATAACCCGCTTACTATCGTGCTCACTCGTTATGATGACGTCTTTACTCGACAGCTGAGCAATTTAGAAGGCGGTCGTCCAATTGATATGAATCAAGAGATTAACATTGCGCTTAACCGTATTGTGAAGCTCAATTGGTTCACTGAGTGGACACCTGGTAAGCCATTTAACCGTGTCTTACTTGCTCGTAAGCCAAATATTGGTAAATACACTCCATGGCTTGCCTTTGATCCTGATACTAAAGAAGAGCTTGGTATTAGAGAGCAAGATCAAGAGAACGCTGAAAAGGTAAAGGCAGCGCTGCTTGGAGTTGATCTTTTCCAAGAGCATATTGCCAACTTTGAAGAGACTTTAGATGCCGTACTGTCCTTAAACGACGGTGGTGTTACTAATATTTGCAACATCATTCGAGCCAATGCGCTTAAGGATGCTGATCGCATCTCCGTTAGAACTACCAAGGCACGTTTAGATCTAAAGAACTGCGTTGCACACTTAGCTCCTTTTGCTACTCGTGATAGTGCTTTAGCCCTGCAAAAGGCCAAAGTAGAGTCTAAGCAATTGTCCTTAGATGTGCTGCAGTGTAATGCTATTACCCCATGCTTTGATCTCATTAGAGGTCTCCTTGATATCTCCGAGACTCGTCTAGAGGAGATCTATCAGCAAGGCTTCTCAGCAGGCTCCAACGTACAGCGCTTTGTACAGTCAGTTTGCTCGGAGTTTTTAGATAATCTGTCACAGCTGTGGCGTAAGGACAATGTACAGCTAAACGACATTGCTGATCTCGTGGTCAAGGGTTATCTAAAGGACTTGCCAAATCTTGAAGCTGATCCAAGCAATAGAGAAGTCTATAGCCTGTTCTACAATGATGCTGAGGGCAGATATAAGACAGCTGAAGAGGCAAAAGATAGTATTTTGAACGTCTTTATGCGTCTGTTTAGTGAGATCGCTAAGACCTTTAGCTCACCACAGGTAGGCTTAAAGAACTACATGGTGCAAGTACTGCTTGAGCAAGAAAACATCAATGAGGGCTATGGAGACATTGTGCGTGTACAGGTACAGCTCATGAGCTTTATCTTAAGCGACTTTAACCTCTACTTAGGCGCACACTTAATGCCAAGTGACTCAAGTGCCAAGGATGCAATGGCTAAAGAATTAGCTCAAGCTCCGGTTGCCTCTGAAAGTGCCTATGTAGCACCTGCACCAAGTGCACCTTCATTTGGTGATGAGGATGATTTTTCTGATCTTGATTTTGGTGATGACGATGATGGCTATACCCCTATAGGCCAAACTGCCGCCAAAGCAGCTCCAGCTCCTGCCAAGGTCTTTAACGAGCCAGTGCATGCAGTAGCGCCTTCTAAGGTTGCACAAGATGCTGCAGCTCATGGTGGTGTCTTAGGTAGTGCCAAAGGCCCAGTTAACTCCTTTGTTAACGACAATGGCAAGATCAGATTTGATGAAAGTAAGACCGATCATGAGGTCTTCACCGCTAAGTGCAAAGCAGATGACACCGGCGTGTTGCCTCACTTAGATGAACGCTCTGCCTCATTTGAGTTTAAACTTATTAGTGACTATTTATCTACACTCATGTTTATGATGTGCCAGGTGAATGTCCTGTCAGAAAACAGATACAAGTTCTCTAATCAAGAGAATCTGTTATTGTGCAGACTTTTAGGAACAATGGAGAATTTTGAATAATGCCGGCTGTGGATAGAGTGGCCCGTTTTACTCCTGGTAAACAAGGAGAGGGTAAGTTTTCTTTAATTGGCTTTAACGGTCAGCAAAACTTAGGTGAGTACACTGCTGGTATTGAGCTTATCGTGGTGCGTCGTAATGAAGAGCACTTAGGCGATTGGGTCTCAAACTCAGCAGACGGTTTTATTTTGGTAACACCTCGTAGAGCCCGTCAAAGAGCTTTAGACTTTGAGTTTGAGGTAGGTCCAGAAGTTGTTGATCCTATGGCTTTTGACAATAGTGGTGATTATTTACTTAAGATCCGCGATGTCAACGGCACTGTTCAAAGCTTTGTAGTGTCACTACAAGACACTCCACGTGCCTCATCATCCTTTAGCCGTCAGGTAGCTCGAGATAGAGCATCACCTGCTCCAGGTGCTCAGGCAAATGAGCCACAAGCAAATAATCAAGAGGCCCCTATAGAGCACTTAAAGCCACATCCAGAGCCTGCAGCACCACAGCCAAACTCCAAGATGCCGCTCATCTTGAAGATTGTGGGCGCTATCTGTGCCTTAGCACTGATCGCAGGTGCGGTTTACTTTGTGCTCGATATGATGAACAAGGGCAGTAAAGATCCAGCAGCCGACTCAGCTGCTCAAGAGCAAACTGAGCAGGCCAAGGACTCTAGTGAAGCAACAGATGCCGCAAATACCGCAGATGCCGCCAATGCCGCCGCAAGCAGCGCAGCACCAGGCTCACCTTGCGCACTGACTGCTAATGCTGCCGATGACAAGACTGTAATTAGCAACTGCTTATCCTCCAATCCTAAGCGAGAGGACATCTATGTGCTCTTACACGATGCCATGAAGGCCGAGCGTTGCGAAATCGTGCAGCGTATTTTACGTACCAAGGGTCGTGCCTCAGATGGTGGTCCATTTGCTCATGTGTATGCACGCTACTCTGATCCTGGCAGTCAATTTACCAACAAGTGCATTGAGAAGAATGCTAACGACAGCCAGTACTGGACTCAGCGTACTAAGGCTGACAAGAACTTTGATCAGCGCGAAGCAGATTTACTCATGGAGCGCTTAAGCCAAAAATAATCTCAATAAACCCATTACCCGCAACCTACGACAAGCTCACTTGCTCATACCCTCAGCCTTTGCTGAGGGCATGCAAGCTCACTTTCAAAGCCCCATCTTAGAGCCAGGCTCGTAATGTCTTGACTCGAAAATGGTGAGCCGTGATTAGATGCCATGCAATACAGCTGTCGCCCCGAGATTGATTAGCTGTCATGCAGGCGCAGCAGTCGCACCGACATTGATTAGCTGTCATGCAGGCGCAGCAGTAGCACCGGGCAAAGACGTGGGATTGTGAGGTGCATGTGGTTGTGAAGATTTAAGGAAGAATTATGACAAAGGTAAATGCTTTTAAGCTTACCAAGACAGCCTTAGCCGTAGTTACTGCAGTTGCTGCAGCAAGCTTTAGTGCAAATGCCTCAGCTGAAGGTAGCCGTGAGCCTCTGCTCATGGAGGGCAAGACCACTTTATATCAGCGTGTCTTAACTACTCCAAGCTGTAAGTTACATGCCAAGGCAGATGCCTCTGATGCAGGTAAAGAGATTGCACCTTTAAGTCAGTACTATGTTTACTCAGACACTGGTGCCACCGTTGAGGTTGGTGCAGATACTACTGGTAAAATCGCAGGCTTTTTAGACAAGAGCTGCACTGTACCTTGGAAGATGCAGCTTGCTCTGCACTTTACTAACTCAGCTAACCGTAATCGTGCTCTGATTTTCGAGCAAGAGGCAGGGTTAGATAACATCATCGACTCAGATGATGGTGCTCAGCAGTATAAAAAGCTTTATGAGACTGCCTCAAAAGGTGGTCAGGCTGAGGGTGTTATCTCCATTGAGCCAGATAAGTATGTTGATCCTTCTAAGAACTTCTACTTACTGCCAATCTTAAACTCAGTTGAGTCGATCTATCCTGATGGTAACTTTGTTTACAAGCATGAGATTGCCTCAGTAACAGCTAAAGACTCTAAGAGCTCTACCGATACTGCAGCTAAAGCTAAGGGTGGCGATGCAGCCGCTAATGGAGCAAGCGCACAAGCTACTACTAAAGCTAACGCGAGCGCAGCTAAAGATGGCAGCAATAGCGATGATCCATATGTAGTTGCCTTTAAGTCAGCTATCGTCTTTGTTATTGACTCATCTATTTCGATGCGTCCATACATTGAGCGTACTAAGCAAGCCATTAACTCCATCTACAAGTCTATTGAGAGCAATAACCTCAATGACAGCGTGCACTTTGGTATCGTCTCATTCCGCGCTGACACCAAGAGCACTCCAGGCTTAGAGTACACTACCAAGATGTACTTAAAGCCAGGTGAGGCTGTAGATGCTAAAACCTTTAATGAGAAGGTGGCTACTTTAGATCAGGCTAAGGTCTCAAGCACTCAGTTTGATGAAGATGCTTATGCCGGTATCAATATGGCTCTGCAGGATATCAACTGGAATAACTACGGTGGCCGTTACATCGTGCTCATTACCGATGCTGGTGCTATCGATGCAGGTGATAAGCAAAGCTCCACTGGTATGGATGCAAACTCCTTACGTTTAGAAGCTCAGCACTATGGTGCAGCTGTGTACACCATGCACTTATTGACTAATAGTGGCGCTAAGAATCATAAGAAGGCAAAAGATCAGTATGAGATCTTATCTTTCAACCAGATCTTAAATAAGCCGCTGTACTATCCAGTAAATGCTGGTGACGTTAAGGCCTTTGGTAGCATGGTTGACACCTTATCTAGCTCCTTAACTGCACAGGTAAAGCGTGCTGTGATGGGACAGATGTCAGCAGGTTCTTCATTAGCTGCTAGCGATAAGCTCAAAGCCGAGGCTGACAAGAATAAGGATGCTAATGACATTGCCAAAAAGCCTACTAATGACCAAGAAAAGGCTTTAGTTAACGATAGTGACAAGTTAGGTCTTGCCATGCAGCTTGCCTACTTAGGTCGTGTTACTGGCGCTAAGAGCCCAGACTTCTTACAAGGCTGGATGTATGACCGTGATGTGGAAAATCACAACACTGCAGTATGTACTCCTGTCGTGTTAGTCAACCGCAATCAGCTTAGCGATTTATACACCTTAGTAAATGGCGTACTTGAGTCAGGTATCGCTGGTCAGCTTAGCTCTGATGACATGTTTAGTCAGCTCAAAGCTTTAGCAGCTCAAATGGGCCGCGATCCTAATCAGCTCTCTAAGAGCAAGTCCATTGGTGAAATGGGTATTATGGGTGAGCTTTTAGACGATCTGCCATATAAGTCTATGATTGCTAACCTCTCACCAGAGGATTGGTACAATTTAGGCTCACAAGAGCAAGAGCGTATTGTGCGTGCCCTTGAGAACAGCCTCAATTACATCCAACACTGCTCAGGCGATAACGACCGCTTCATCAAGCTTAACGTTGACGCCGACTCTTCCGATGAGGTTTACCCAATCCCGCTCGACGCATTGCCATAAGCGCCTAGCTCTACAGCCAATGCTTAGACAGCCGCTCAGCTAAAAAATAGCTCGCGGCTGCTATCGGCGTTAATGCTAAGTCAAATTGCTAGCAGCTGCTATTAGCTATCAAGGCTATCTTCAATTGCTAGCAGCTAGCATCCACTTGCGATGCAGCTAGTCCTAGCAGTGTGGCGGTAAACAAGCTATTGATAATTAAGGCTCAGACATTAGTGTTTGAGCCTTTTGCGTTTTGATGGACGCAAATTGGGCTGTTTCTAACAGCCTCAGTGTCCTGGTCGCATGTTAATTAGAGCCAAGGTGCGTTGGTGCGCGGCGCATGATTAGGCAGCGCTTTTTTAGATGGTTTTGCTGAATCGCCTCTTCATTCTTAGCGGCATCAATTTGTGACAGACGCGAAAAAATCATGTTAAAAAGTGTGGCATAAGCCACAGGCTAAGCTAAATTTTGTGCTCCTATGTAGTATCTAGTATTAGGCTTAGATAGGCCAAAAACAGCCTATTTTTGTCATATAAACATAAGGTTAAAATAGTGCTAAACTAGTAAGGCTAAAAACATTACTAAAAGACTTTATAGCGTCGAGAGATCGACTTTTTAGCATGCTTAACCCTTAAGTCTAGATCTTTAGAACTTATCTAATGGCCTTAAGTAAGTGAGTGTGATAATTGATTGCTATAAGTTGTGATGAATGGCGTGATTGATTAATATAGCGCAACAGTTTGAGGCCATATGCCTAAGAGTGAGTATTGGCTCTCCATGCACGTCTTCTTATGGCATAGCTAGTGCTGTTAACTCATTAAACAAACATTAGAGGTCGAAAGCATAAGCAAAACGATTATCGTATGTCGTTCTATGTGCTTTGGACAAAGAATTAATTACCACCATTGGATAGAGCTAAATGTTAAAGATCGAAGGACTTAAGGTAGTGAGGGGAGACTTTACGGTTTCTCTACCTGAGATTACTATTGCCGATGGTGAGTGCGTAGCTCTATGTGGTGTATCAGGCTCTGGCAAGTCGACATTGATGGAAGCTATTGCCTTAATTACTCCGCCACTTGAGGTGGGATCCTTTGTCATTGACCGTATTGCTGTTGATGAGCTCAGCGCTAAAGAGCAACAGGCTTTAAGAGTTTCTTCAATTGGTATCATGCCGCAAACTGGCGGTCTGCTGCCGTATCTAACTATTAGAGAAAACTTCGAGCTGCAAATTCGCATGGCTTTACGTCAAGCCACCACTGAAGTTTTCGATCGTCAGGTTTCTAACGAGACCACCATCAAATCTAAGCCAAGTGCCATAGACTCAGCCTCAGCAAGCTCGCTTAACAAGGTAGCTTTAAACGATAAGTCCGCTATCTCTATCGATGGATTTGCAGCTAAGGCTCGCTCTTTATCTTTTAGCGATAATAATAGCGCCGCAAGCGAAACTCAGCTTAAAGATGAAGATCGCATGAGAGTTCGATTAGCAGCAGCGCAGCTATCAGTTTCAGCAGATAGCTATGATTCTCATGCAGCAGGACAGTTCACTCCACGTGATAAGCGTAAACTCAGTGCCGAATCCTTAGTTCAAGCTGAGCTAACTCCAAAAGAGAGTACTGCCAATCGCATTACCATCACCAATAAAGAAAACCAGGCCATGGTCGATGAGATGATGGCGGTGTTAATGCCTCACGTTAAGAGCATTGGACTGTACAATCATTTAGATAAGCTCCCTGAGCAATTATCCATTGGTCAGCGTCAAAGAGCTTTGTTCTTACGTGCTATTGCGCATAAGCCACGTTTATTATTAATCGACGAGCCAACTTCGGCTTTAGATCCAGACAATGCTGCAAATCTCTTCCAGATTATCGATGAGATCGCCAAAGAGTCTGGCATCTCCATTTTGCTCATTACTCACGATCTCAAAGCTGCAGCTCGTTATACCCGGTATGTCTATGACTCAGTAAGATCACACTCTGAGTATTCTGTCTTTACCTTCTACGACAATGCCAATACTGCTGACCATAGTATCAACGCAATGTACACTGGCCGTCCTGTTGATTTTCCGTCAGCGCCTCATATTTACAGCTCACAGTTTGCCGGTCGCTCGATTAACACTTTCCACAATACCTACAGTAAGGCAGGCTCGCATAGCATGGCCTCAAGTGGCGTAACTCTAAGCCCAATGCCAAGCTCCTCCATGCATCGTGTTGGTGGTTTTTCTGATGCCATTAAGACTGAGGCAGGTGGTAATGAGCTTATGAGCTCAGATACAGCAGGTATTGAGATCCTCTATGACGAGCTTGGTCATCTGTATTCAGCTAAGGGCCGTATTACTTACTACACTACCCCAGCTAACAAGCTTAAAGGCAAGCACAATGACGGAGTTGATGATAACTCTCTGACCTCCTCAAAGCGCGGTGGTCCACGTGTTGACGATAGTGATCTCGACAGTAGCTCATCAGAACAGATGTGTACTATCAGCGTAGGTTCCGATGGTCTCATAAGCGAGGTCGGCACAGGCAGATTAAGCTTGCCTGATGCAGCAAAAGAGCATGGTGCAGTACAGCAGCAAGATGCAGCTAATGCAGATGCTAGTGCAGATGTAAGTGGTGTTGGCAGTGCAGATGCAAGTGGTGTTGGCAGCGCTGTTGGGGCATCGGCTGCTAATAATGATGGTGCATTTGAAAGGGAGCGTAAGTAGTTAAGATGCTTTTTAAGATCGCTTTAAAAGAACTCAACTATGACCGTCTGATGAACTTCTGTCAGATTACGGCCATCGCATGCATCATTGCTCCGTTATTACTGCTCTTCTCATTAAGACACGGTATTTTAAGTGAGCTTGAGGATAATTTAGTTAATGATCCAAGCGTATTATCTTTAACTTTAGATACCTCATATCGCCTTGATGATAATTTCTTTGAGATGCTGCGTTCACATAAAGAAACTGGCTTTGTCGTACCTGAGATCACCGCTTTAAATGCACTGGTAGATATTAAATTTCCAGGAGGAGTTAAGCGCATGAGCGTCTTGCCAACAGCGCTTGGCGATCCTGTGGTCTTAGGATCAAAAATCCCATTTACTGAAAAAGAGCATGATCTTTCAAATAGCGAAGTCTTTATTAGTGAGGCTGTGGCTGTTGACCGCAAGTTAAAGGTAGGCGATACCATTAGCATCATGGTGTCACGCACCATGAATAGCGTACGTGAGGCGGTCAAAAAGGATTTGGTAATCCGTGGCATTATCTCTGAGCGCTTTGTGCGTGACGACACCATTATGGTCTGTAAAGATCTTATCAATGCCATTGATGACTATCGTAATGGTTATAACCCTGCGCTGATCTCTGATGGATCTTATGAGCGTGAGGGTAAGCGTTATTATGCAAAGTTTCGTCTGTACGCTAAAGACGTTGATAGCGTCATCCCGCTGTACTATTTGTTAGTGAGCAAGAAGCTTAACGTTAGCTCCAAGGTTAAAGATATTGAAAATGTTAAGGCAATTCAGCATGTCTTAAACTTCGTTTTCGGTGTGATTGCTTCAGTTTCCATTGCCGGTGGCTCAATTGCCTTAGGCGGCCTTATGCTCAGCTCCTTACGCGCTCGCAAGCGTAACTTAGTACTCTTGCGTCTCATGGGCCACTCTGAGTCTGATATTTACAAGCTTGTTATTATCGAGTCTCTCATTATTGCCCTGATTGGCTTTGTAGCAGGTCTGGCAATGTACGCCATAGGTTCTGCTATCTTTAACTTCTACTTTATGGGACTTTTAGCAGGCTCAGTGATTAGTCAGCTCACACTGGTGCATATCTTGGCTTTCTTCTCTAGCACCCTTGGCCTATCACTCATCGTCGCCTTGCTCTCAGTTAAGTACGTATTCTTAAAGGTACAAATTGCCGACGTGCTCCGCGAGGCCTAAATAGACAAAAGCCTCCCAAGCCCAGCAACCATCCTTAAATCATTTCATCCCAAGACAAAGCCAATGCCATGCATTGGCTTTTGTCATCTTAGGAGGGTGCAAAGGACCAACAAACGCTCCTCTTTGCATGCAGTCGATGCAAGTGAGCCCTTGGCTCATGCTAGGCACTGTGCTTTAGCCATGAGCCGATGCTTTGCCTAGCCGCAATTATCGCTGCCAGATAGCATGGGTTTGAGCTCATTTGGCTGTTTGGCAATGGGCACATGGTTTGAGTGTTGGCTGTCGTGGAATAGGTCTAGCGTGGCTTACTTTGGGGCTAGTAGGTTGTGCGTGTCACATAACGGCGCATAAAGAGCTAATTAGCTTTGTAATTATGCGTGTTAACCATACAATGTAGTTCTAGCAAGATATTACTGCTTTAGAGCAATCAAGCTTATATCAGCTCTATTATGTATGGCTTGGCAGATCTCTTGGTTTTTTGAGCTTACACTTTTAGCGCAAAAATACACCTAATTTATCTGTGATAGTTTGATTATAACTAGTAGTAGATAAGTGACCCTGGAGGGAACATGAGACTTAGTATTGCGGCTATGATGACTGCGGCAGCTTTTAGCGTGATGGCTTCATCAACTGCCTTTGCAGCTGATAGTAAGGATAAAACGGCTGAGACCTTCAATCCTAAGCCTGCTAAGGATGACGTTATTGTTCCAATGCCTTGCGATGGCTTTATGGTGTTTAAAAAAGTCTACACCGGCTCTGAAAGCAAGCTGCAAGATAAGGGCTTTAATGCCGGCTCGACTAATGCCGAGGCCATGCTCTCGCAGTCTTTAAATCAACGCTATGTCCAAGGTGCCTTTAAAGACAAAGAAGGCTACTACTTCCTCATCTCCAAATACGAGCTTAATAATGCTCAGTACGATCTCTTAAGCAAGTACGACATGGGTAAGGGTAAGTGCACCCCAAAGAAATACTCCATTAAAGATCGTATTGCTAAAAACAACATCAGTTGGTTTGATGCTATCGAGATTACAAGACAATATTCAGCCTACCTCTCAAGTGCTGAGGCTAAGAGTGCCAAAACTGGCAGCGTACCTTTAAGTTCAGATAAGTCTTCAGCCTTTGCTAGATTGCCTACCGATAGTGAGTGGGAGTTTGCAGCTCGTGGTGGCAGCCATGTTACCTCCTCAGAGTTTAGCGCCGATGTATTCCCTTTTGCCCAAAATAAAACCATTGCAGACTATGCTTGGTACAAGGCAAGTGAGAGTGCTTCTGATGGTAAGGTAAGACCAATTGGTCTTAAAGATCCAAACCCAGCTGGTCTTTATGACGTGCTTGGTAATGTCAGCGAGATGATGCTTGATCCTTTCTACGCCACTCGTACTGGTAGACTGCATGGTCAATCAGGTGGCTTTATCGTGCGTGGCGGCTCGGTGATTAACGCCAAGGGCGATATGCTTACTGCTTATCGTTCTGAGCGAGCCTACTTTACTCGCGGTAAAGAGACAAAAGGTTCTGATGCAGGCATGCGTATCGTGCTCTCCATACCGTTTACTAACTCTATTCAAGAAGTACGTGAGCTCAATGCAGAAGTACAAAAGCTGGGTAATGACTCAGATGCTGCCGATGTAAAGAGCGGCGGTAACTTAAATACCGTGGCTCGTTTAGACAAGATTATTGCTGAGCAACAACAGGCTTTAGACAAGGCCAAAAAGCTTTCTGAGCAACAAGCTAAAGCCTTAAGTGAAGCTAAGGCAGGATCTGCTAAGTCCTTAGAGCAGGTAGAAAAGGAACTTGAGGCAGTACGTAAAGATCTTAGCGAAGCTCAAAGCGAAAAAGAGCGTGTGCTTGAGGGTAGCTATACTCTTACTAAGAGCCTAGCTGATCTGCGTAACAAGATGATTGAGGCTAATGTGCGCAAAGATGAAATGCGTGATAAGGCCATCGTCTCCAACCTACGTTTAGGTGGCTATCTGTGCTCCTCAATTGCCTCTGAGGAAATTGCCCGTGAGCGTACCTTAAAGAACGAAGAAATCGTTCGTAAGCTGCCAATGCGTCAATGCCGTGAGGATGCAAAGTCTAAAGAGTGCATCAAGGCTAAAGAGGATCAAGAGAAAAAGCTTGCTAACAATCGTGCTTTAGCTGAGCAGATGGTGGACTACTATGTTTCTTACTATGCAGACCACATCACAGACACCTTAGATACTTTCGACTACAAGTTTATTGAGGCTCAACAGCGTAATGCTCAAAAGGCTCTCGGTAAGAACGAGGGTACCTTAAGCGAGTACATTGAGCGCTTTGTTAAAGACGTAGATGCCTATCGTGACGGTAGTCGTGATCTGTCAAAAAACAAAGCAACTTGGGTCAAGCAGTGCCGTGCCATGAAGCACTAAAAGCCCAATAAACCACAGCATTGCCATGCTGCGCTAACTACCTTAGCTAATACCTTGGCTAATACCTTAGTTAAGCGCAGCAATAGATTGCACACATTACATTGCAAGTGCTCTTAGGCGCTGCCGATGCAAGTGTAAAGCAGCAATTTAGCACGCCTGATGCAAGTTTGAAGCAGCAAATTAGTGCTGCTGATGCAAGTTAGAGGCTGCTATTTATCACGGCTGACTGTGGTAAGTTTTCGCTAGCTTGATGTAGCGTTTGAGAGCTTGCTTGATTGATGATGGGACGGCTCCTGATGTTTAGTTTGAGGAGGATTGGATGTTAAGAGTTATGCGCCTTAAAGGCTCAGAGCTTGCGCCTGAGTGGCAAGATGCGGCCAAAAATTTGGGCGCTTTCATCAATTCTCTTAGCCTGCCTCCTGAGGTTAAAAGCTTAATTGCTGATCGCGATGAAGATGGGGAGTACTTAAACTTCTATTCGCCTAGCGAAGGTTTGCTTGAGCCCGTGCCAATGCTCGATGGTAAACCAGTATTTCCTAATGCGCGTATGCAGGCTAAAGCTCATTATGAAGAGCGTCGCGACTACATCATGCAGCTTGTTGAGCCTGTCATCGCTAATGAAAAGCAAGCCCATTTAGCTGCAGCTCAGGCAAATGGAGAAAAGGGCGACAAGCCACTGTCTCCAAGTCCTGCGTTATTACTCAAGCTGCTTTTAAATAACCCACAGCACATGCTTGTGGTCAATGAGACTGTGCCGGTTATAGTTCCGTATATCGATACGCCTCATTTAAACGCAGTTTTGGCGCAAAATCCAAGCTTGCTTGCAGCAGGTGCTACAGCAGCTGCAAGTGGCTCTGGCATACGCTGGGGTCTTATAGGATTAGTGCTGCTCTTATTGCTCTTAGCTTTAGGCTTAGCTTGGTACTTTATGAAGCTGTGGCCGTGGCCATTTATCGATGAGGCTAAAGAGAAACAAGCTCAAGATCTTGCAGCTTTAGAGCAGACTTTAGCTAAAGATCAGGCTTTATTAAAAGATATCAATGATCTTATCGATAAGACCGATTTGCGTTTAGAGCTAGCCAACGAGCTCAATCGTAACGATAAGCTCAATGGCTTAGTAGATTCACTCAAACAAGATCAGCACAATCTCAATGAGATCGACAAGCTCATCGCACAAACTGATGCTTTAGAGCAAAGTGCGCTTAAAGCTGAGCAAGATAGCTTGGCTGCTGAAAAAGTGGCCCAAGAGAAGGCTACAGTAGCATCCACTACGGCCAAGCTGCCAAAGTGTGAGGTGATTAAAAAGCAAGGCAAGATGCCACAGCTTGTAATGGCTACTGATGGCTCTGGCTCAATGCTACATACCATGTCAGATAGATCATTCCGTATTGATGCAGCGATGAAAGCAGCCAATGCCTTAGTCGATAGTGTGGATAAAAATGTCCCAATTCGTCTTTTCGGTATTCAAGGCTGTCCATTAGCTCGTGACTATGGCGTATTCTCAGGTGCTAATCGCGGTGCGTTAAAGAAGGCGATTGCACGTACTGATCCTCGCTTAGTCCAAGGCATGCTGCCAATTGAGGTGCTTACCCCATTAGTCTCAGCACTACGTGGTATGGCTAACTCAGTACCAGCTAATGTTGATGCGGTGGGCATTTTGATCTCTGATGGTGTGGATACTTGCAATGGTACCGAGCATCTTAATCTTTGCGATGTGGCCAGGACGATTCATGCGCAGCGACCAAAGCTTAAGATCAACGTAATCTTAATTGGTGACGATGTCGAAGAGGCCAAGTGCATTGCCTCGATTACCGGTGGCAAGGTCTACAGACCACAAGATAGTGTCTCCTTGGTAAATGATCTTAAAAACGCTGGCAGTTCCTTAGTTAAGGTCTGTCAGTAGCAAGAGATCATGCATCAAAGCGCCTAAAGCTGCATAGCGCTGTAGATCGTGGCGTAGCAGCACCATGCTTTTGATAGTGCCCGTAGCTGCAATACTCTTAAGATAGTAGCGTCGCAGCACCACTACTTAGATCGTGGCGTAGCGGAACAGCGATTTTGATTGTGCCTGCAGAGACACCGGGATTTTGATAGTGCTGTAGTGGCACCAGAATTTTAGCTAGGAGCGTCGTAGCATCAGCATCACATTGCACGCAACGATGTCAACTAGCACTCAATGTAAAGAATTTGGCGGTATCTGCAGCTGTTATAGCTGCAGTTACTGTAGAGCAAACAAACTGGCAGAGACTTTTTCTGTCAAAGGACATACTCATGCATAAGAGTACTCGCTTAAGTAGCGGCAACATCTCTGACTTTACTCCAATTGGACAGGATGGACAGCCTATTTATCAAAATGCTGATGCCTTTAGAGCAGCATTAGCTATCAATCCTTCCATTGGCGAGGAGCGTGTCCGCCACCTTGCTATTCCAAAAGTAAGTGCCGATGGTACTTCTATCGAGTGGTACGCACCATTCCCACCAAAAAATGCCGATGGTCAGTATCGAATTGTGCATTGGGCCTC
Organism: uncultured Anaerobiospirillum sp.; assembly: GCF_902485895.1. Classification (NCBI taxonomy): domain Bacteria; kingdom Pseudomonadati; phylum Pseudomonadota; class Gammaproteobacteria; order Aeromonadales; family Succinivibrionaceae; genus Anaerobiospirillum; species uncultured Anaerobiospirillum sp. The sequence continues at coordinate 22,560 of NZ_CABTML010000004.1, forward strand.
AGCTACTGCTGAGGAGCGTAAAGATGCGCTTGCACAGCTGCGCGATCTCGAGATGAAGTTACAAAAGCTAGGTAAAGAGCTTTCAAGACGTACTTCTGACACTCAAAGTCGTTTGTTTGCAGCATATTTAAATGGCGATGGCTCTGTTTCAAAATTACCAGCAATCCATTTCCCAAGTCAGGACAATGTCTACATTGTGGACGGCATTCCTGTCATTACCTTCTGGGGCTTTTCTGATCGAGCTGGTAATTTCGATGGTAGCCCATGGGATAAGCTTAAGACTGTAGCGCCAGCTGCAGCAGTTGCAGGTGCTGCTCCTGCAGCTGATGCTGCTTTTGATAACCGTCCAGTTGCAGATCAGAAACTGCCAGAGACTCCACCAAATGCCCCTGATAACAATCAAGGCCATAAGTGCGCCATCTTTGGTCCAGGCGGCATATGTGCAGGCCATACTTGCGGTCTTCCAGCCTGGCTGTTATGGCTCTTGTTAGCCCTCCTCTTATTGCCATTATTACTGTGGCTCTTATGGAAGCTGTTAGGTTTATTAGGCTTTGGTCTGCCTGGCTTTGGTCTTCCATCAAGTCCAAGTATGCCAGCTGATCCTCCAGCAGCCGTAGCTCCTGCTGATCCTGCTCAAGATAAGCCTGTCGAGCCTGCAGCCGAACCAGCCCCTGAAAAGCCAGTCGAGCCAGCTGCAGATAAAGCTGCAGCACAAGAAGTAGCTGCAGGCTCAAGTACTGTAGTGCAAGAGACTGATCCAAGCTCTACTCAAGAGCCTCAATCAGAACTTACTAAAGTTCCACCAGAGGAAGTAGTTCCAACAGAAAAAACTGCGGTGCAAGAGGTAGTAAGCAATGAAGCGGTGCAAGGCCAAGCTAATCAAGTAGTTGAGGAGAATGCTACTCAGGTGGCAACTGAGGTTACTCCAGTAGCTCCGGTAGATCCAAAGATGCCAGTTGATGAGTCTTTAGCTAACTTACCTCCTGAGGTGCAAGCTGCTATTAAGGAGGCTCGTGCTGCAGAGATGGCTGCAACTAATCAGGTTGCACCGCCAGACCCTGCTATGCCAAAGCAACAAGCTGCTGTAACTCCATTACCTCCTGTGGATATTCAGTTTAGTCCTCAGGATTTAGCCACCAAGGGCACAGCTGTCGTTAATGGCAATTGGGGTACACGTATGGCTTTAATGGATGAGTCCAACGGTAAGCCACTGCAGATGCAGTATCAGCTTAATGATGGTAAGGGCACTGTGACTATTACCCGCGCGGATGGTACTAAGTGTACTGCCCAAGTAGGTGCTGCCTCAGCTGATGGCAATATCCAAATTTCATCCGATGGTAAGGCTGTCTGCCCAGATAATAAGACTTACCGTATTCCAAACGTTAAGTGTGCTCCATCTAAAGATGGCAAGGTAGATTGCGTCGGTACTATCGGCAATCAGAAGTTCCCAATCGAACTTTACGGTGGTACTAAATAGCAATAAAAACTGTTCTTATTTGTGCTATATCTAAATTCTAGATGTATAATGAACAGGCACAACAAAAAAAGCCTAGCTAAGGCTAGGCACAAGAATAATTAAGCATGGAGACTTTCATAAAGTCTCTGTGCCTAAGCAGTCAAACAACAAGATAAAAAAGACGCATCCATAGGCAAAACAGACGTCAGTCACATGCATAAGCCTAAGATATAGCTAACAGATGAGCCTAAGGTTAAAGGCCTCAAACAAAGCTGTTAGCGTTCACATGCATGGTCGTAATCGACATTGGCTCTGATGTGCTCAAATAACTTATCTAGTAAAAGCAGGTCAAGAGACTAAGCTTAGCTTGCAGCCATACTGAAAATCATCAGCTGGTTTTAGTTGGCGCTTAAAGCAGTTCACAAGGAGATATATTGTGCAACTTCGTACTACTTTAATGGCATCAGCCTTATGTGGTCTGATGGCCGTAACTGGCTGTAACTCAACTACTAGCGGTCCTTCTGCATCAAATGCAGACCCACGTATGACTAACGATGAGTTCTCCGTAGATCAAAGCTCCTATGCAACTGCTTGCGTTAGCGGCGCTCTGATTACTGGTGTTTCTTGTATGTTCATTGCTGACTCTGGTTCACGTGCTGTATGTCTTGCAGCAGCTGCTGCAGGCTGTGCCGTTTTCATGGGTGGTAATGCTCTTTTAGATAACCTGCGTAAGGGCTATCACACCAAGGAGCAACAGCTTGATGCATTAGCCAAGCAGATGGAAGAGAACCGTCAGAAGGCTGCCTACATGCTTGCAACTGCTAATCAGGTCTATGAAGAGGATCACGCTAAGCTTGCTCAGATGAAAAAAGAGATCGATAAGAACACAGCTGATCGCAAGCAAGCTGAGAAGACCTTAGCTCGTTATGATGGCAACATCTTAGTGCTCAAAGACAACATCGATTATCATGAGAAGCAAATTGCTCTGTTCAAAGAGACCAAGACTGAGCTTGCTGGCAATGAGAATTTAACTGCAGCTGAGCGTAAGCAGATCCAAGAGTGCGATCGTGAGATTGCCCGTTTGCAAAGCAACATCGATGAGATGCGCGGCTTGCTCACCAACTTCACTAACGATCGCAACGTGCTTAATATTGCTCTCAACGACGGCTCTGAGATCAAGGCCAAGGCTGCTTAGTTTGATTGTATAGCCTGCTTTAGCTGCTCAAGATTACATAGCGCCACAATGCGCGAATGTCCACTAAGAGGCAGGTTGATTCAAGTAACATTCAACTTGCCTAGGAATGGGAAAGACCATGTCATTAGAATTCGTAAATGGTGCCAAGCTTTCTTTAATTGCTGGCGCTACCGCTGTTTTACTCACCGCTTGTGCCTCAACTCCAGAAGAGTGCGATCCTAGCCAAGATCAAGGCTTCTTTGGCAAGATGGGTTGTGTAGTTACTGGCTCATATGAAGAGCGTGTTGAGCAAAAGCAAAAGCACGTGGATGAGCTCAAGGCAGAAAGCGAGCGCTTAAATGCCTTAGCCCGTGAGGTAGAAGGTAAGAGAGCTGCACTGCTTGGCACTTACGAGCAGCGTACTCGTATGCTCGATAAGACTCGCAGTGAGCTTTATGCTGTTCAGGCAAGCTTAGCTAAGAAGCGTGCTTTAACCTCAGAGCTGCAAGACAAGCTTGATGCTGCTAAGGCTAAGGTTGCTGCTATGAACAAGCCCAGCGCAGCAAATCAGACTTTAAAGAAGAAGCAAGCTGAAATCGAAGAGCTCAAGGCTACCCTCGACGAGCTGCAAAACTCACTCTAATCACGAAAATCTAATTTAGCCACCCATAAGCTCAACAACGCTAAGACAATAACGCGCCTTGGCCATAGTGCTAATGCGCGTTTTTCATAGCACTAGTATGTATCTAGGCTAAACAGCCCAATTTGGAAAAATAGGCATTTACCTACTAAGTTAAAACACTCTTTCCACAGTCGTCGCACCATCATGCTTATATATTCACGATCAAACAAGCAAAAAGAGCAGCCACACTTTGCAGCTCTAGGATTAAGACAATTATCTGAGCGTATCTTATGGAGCGTTAGCGCCATGGGTACTGCTATCATGCTCAGTGCATGTAGCACCATCAGTGCAGGTGTAGAGTCCATATCTGCAAGTATTACCGAGTCTGACTGGTATAACTCATCTTTCTGGGATGACTATGATTCAAAGGTTCAAGCCTGCATCACTGGTGGACTAATTGGCGGACTGTCATGTGTCTTTATTATTGATCCCGTGTCAAAAGCAAGTTGTGTAGCTGCAGCTGCAGGTAGCTGTGCTTCTATGGTTGGCGTGGATGTTCTTTTAGATGAAGTACAAAGCCATTATGCCGAAAAGGAAGATCAGCTCAATGCACTTGCCGAGCAAATGGAAAAGTATCATTCAGAGTCGATTGAGGCATACGAAGCGGCTCAAAAAGAGTACGGCAAGAACACTAAAACACTGAGCCGACTGCTACTCAACATAGATAAAAAGCGCGTCAAAAAGAATCGGCTTGCAAAGCACATCGCCGCATATGAAAAGAAGATCGAAGAGCTCGAAAAAGAGATCACCGTACAAGAGGCACGCGTAAGTTCCTATCGTCTGCTCAAAGAGAAGATCGTAGGCTACAAGATCTTAGATTTTACCGATGAGGAAGTACTTGCCAACTACGATCGCGAAATTGAGCTTCTAAACTCCAGCATTAACGAAATGCGCTCAGTACTCGAAAACTATACTGAAGATCGCAACGTACTCAATCTCGTGCTCACCGAAAATTATTCAGCCAAAACGGCCGAGTACATGATCACCTCCAAATCATAACTCCGCACAACCCCACATTGATAGCTGGCAATGCCGCAATTGTGCGCATTCGGTTTTATATCGCAGCTCAAGAGGTCTTAAGCTTGTACTGTGATAGACTCGCTTGTGTATGCATACTTAGTTATGTGCTGTGCAGTATTAGCATGAAGAGAGAGCGCTAAAGTGCCTATAAACAAGACCAAAGAGAAAAACTCCAGCTTTGACAACATGTGCCAAAAGCTAATGGAAAAGTTCGATCCTGTGTTGTTCATGGAGGGACTGTTAGAGCATGTTGGAGTGTCACGTCAGATTATTGATGGAGCATTGTATGGTGATGAGGCTGGCAACTTAGCTCCTAATAATCGTCGCAACACCTTCACGTACAAGGATGTCGCAATTACTGGTCTTGCCTATTTTAGGTTTCCTCAAGCAGGTAGTCGCCTAGATGAATACATTGATAAGATGAAGAGCCTAAAGCTCATAAAGTCACAAGAGCACGGCTTTAAAGTAATCATTTGCTGCACTCAAGACAAGATCGCTATTTACGATCTCAAAAACGATGTGTGCTTAGTCTGTGAACTAAAAGATCTGTGTAAGCATAAGGACGAACTTAGTGCTCTATTTGCAGATGGTCTAGACATCACTAAACTTAAAGTAAAACCAAGAGCTCTAAGGGCTACTGAACCTAACGTAGATACCTGGATAGATTGGAGTGAAAAGAAAGCTAAAGAAGTAAGTCTGTCCGTAGATGAAAGTGCTGCTTTACAGTTTATTGCACTGATTGATGAACTCGTTAAGCACAACGGCTTAGATGATAATCGTCTTGATCTAGGCGATTTTGTGCTGCGTTTGTGGTTCTGTCTTTTTGCTGATGATTACAAACTCTTTAGTAAAGATAAGAAGCCTTTCTTGAGTGCCTTTAAGAGCATAGTTTCTGAGGATGGCTCAAACGCAAAAGAGTTCTTTGGCGATCTCTTTAGCGTTATTGCTACACCGGATGCAAAGCGCAAATCTCTCAAATCATCTGTAGACGAGAGACTTTTGAAGTTTGCCTACATCGAAGGTGATTTCTTAAAAGGAAAGATCTTAGTACCTCAGTTTAATGCTCAAGCAGTATCACTCTTACTCGCTTTAGATACGATTAATTGGACCAAGATCTCTGTAGTGCTTTTTAGTTCGCTCATTGAGTACATTATGGTCGATTATGAGCGATCTGCTGTTACAGAATGTTATACGCAAGGTAAAAAGCTTAATTGGCTTGCTAAAGAACTGTATCTTGATGAGTTTGAAGAGAGATATGACACCCATGAGCAGATGATGCTTCAAGAGCAATTAAAAGCCACCGAAGCAGAAGATGATGACACAGCACGCAAGGCTGCCACCAAGTATGTAATGTATGCGAAGAATTTCATCAAGCTCATTAGCAATGAGAAATTTCTAGACCCAGCCTGTGGTTGCGCTAACCTCTTAGCATACGCATATCAAGACTGCCGTAGATTTGAAACCAAGATTTATGCGCACGTAAAGTCTTTCATTAAGGATTGTCCACGTATACAGCAGTTCTTAAAAGAAGGTATCTTTGAGCCTTTAGGTATTGATAGTGAAGGATCATTTGTAAATGTAAGGTCATGCATTGATCTTAATAACTTTGGTGGTGTTGAGATCGAACCATGGTTGGTTCAAGAAGCGCACCTATCCATGTGGATGGTACAGCATGTGTGTGACTTCAGACTCAATCAGCGCCTTGGTGCAAAGCCATTAGTGAAGCCAATCAATAGCATGGAAAAGATAGTGCTCGGCGATGCACTTGAGATTGATTGGAACAAGATCATTAAGGCAGATGAGTGCACTTTTATCTTGTCCCACTTACCAATGAGCATGTTCGGTGATATGAGTAAGGCTAAGCTTAATCAGGTTAAGAAGATCTTGGATGGCTGCGGTCTTATTGAGGTTACTCACTATTCAAGTGCTTGGGTAAAGCTTGCTGCTACATACATGCAAAACAATGACAGTATCAGTGCTGCCATGATTGTACCAATTGTAGATTTTGATTTTGATAGATCTAGCCGAAGCTCCAAGTTCGTCCTAAACAATTGCGATGAGCTGCCAAATTACTCAGTCAAATCATCTTTCCCATGGCCAAATGAGCTTGGCAATGCAGAAGATACCATGACTGATGTCTTTTTCATTGGAGATAAGTTTGATGGTTACATTGAAGATGACGCTGATGACCATATCTTTGATGATGATGACGAAGAAGCTGATGATGGCATCTTTATGTTGCACTTCTTTTAAGATTAGTCATATTAGTAGCATTCGGCAGTAGTCAGTACTTTCAAGGCTCACCTCTTGTGAACTAAAAGTTAATTGTGAGCCATTCTTTTAATGTTCAGCTGTAGGCAGTACTTTCAAGGTTCACCTCTTGTGAACTAAAAGCTAATTGTGAGCTATAAGCTTAAAAACTATTTCTATGCTTGCAAATGACGGTCTAAGTGATTAGGCTACTGCGAATAGCCTTGCAGTTGTGATAACAACTGGCACTACAGATGTAATAAAGCTTTTGTTTGGGATGAATGTTATGGCCAAGGTGTCCTCAAAAGATCTCTCTATTCTCATTAATGACTTAAGTCAGAAAATGCAGACAAAGTGGGAGCCTGATGTTTTCTTCAGTGAACTTATGAGGATGTATGGAACCGCTAATGATTCCATAAAAATGGCTCTTAAAAATGAGCCTGGCTATAACGTGGCATGCAAAGACGTCAATGATTCTATGGCCAGGCCCGATCTTGCCATCTCATTACGCGCCTATTTTAGATTCTTGAAGGATGATGCTGACGTTGTCCATGCCATGGATGATGTGCGTGCTCTGAAGGAAGTCACTGGCCCAAAGCATAAGTTTCAGTATCTCATTTGTTGCGGCCCTGAGACCATTGCTATGTTCGATGCCATTGAGCATGACAACATAGTGATTGGCTATAAGGACTTACCTGGCTTTTACAGCTTTATGCTGCCTATGTTAGAGGGACGCAGAACAAAGATTGTCTCCTCTAAAGAAGCTGATCGTAAAGCTTGTTTAAAGCTCACTCGTCTACTCGATACCCTTGCTCAGCACAACAACATTAGCGATGAGAACATGCAGCAGCTCAACAGCTTCATGGTGCGCATTCTATTTTGTTTCTTTGCTGAGGATACTGGCGTGTTTGGCATGGGTGACGATAATGTCTTTTCCAATGCCTTTAACAAGCTGGTAGATCGTGAAGGTAGTAACGCTAAGCAGTTCTTTGAAGATATCTTTACGGTTTTTAACACTAAAGAACATGAGCGTGAGCATCTTGAAAACAAGGTTGCCAATGAGATTTTAGAGTTTCCATATGTAAATGGAGGACTCTTTGCAGAACCTGGCTTCATCCCTGAGTTCGACGTGGTAACCCGTAATCAGTTTACTGATTGCGGTAAGCTCTCTTGGTCTGAGATTTCACCTGCCGTTTTCGGTGCTATGTTCCAAGGCGCTATGAACAAGGAAGAGCGCCGCAACATGGGTGCTCACTATACCTCAGAAGAGAACATTCTCAAGCTAATTAAACCTTTGTTCCTTGATGATCTCTATGCTGAGTTTGAAGAACTAAAGAAAAAGGCCGAACCACTAAAGTTAGGTGCTGCCACAGCCAAACGCGCCGATAGCTCTCGCCGTAAGAATTTTGCCGTGCGCAAAATGTTCTATGACTTCTTAGAGGAAGTAGGCAAGCTCAAGTTCCTTGATCCAGCATGTGGTTGCGGTAACTTCCTCCTTGTCACGTACAAAGAGCTGCGTACTCTTGAGAACGAAGTATTTGACTACATTAATGAGGGTGCCTTTACAAACTCCTTTATCAACATCGATCAGTTCTATGGTATCGAGATCGAGGATTGGCCTGTTGAAATTGCCCACGTCTCCATGTGGCTCATGCAGCACCTCATGAACCAGCAAGCTAACGCTCGCTTCGGCTCCAATATCTCATCCATCCCGCTAAAATCCTCAGCAACAATAGTTAGAGCCAACGCCCTTACCACCGACTGGAACGACATCCTTCCAGCCTCAGAGTGCAGCTATATCCTTGGTAATCCACCGTTTGGAGGCACTACATACACTACTGATGAGCAAAAACAGTGGCTTAAAGATGTCTATCCTCCTAAGTACAAGCTAGGGTATGCAGACTATGTGACAGGATGGTTTGTAAAAGCATCTGACTACATGCTGCAGAATAAGCATGTGCATGCAGCATTTGTAGCAACAAACTCAATCTGCCAAGGCGATCAGGTCAACACTCTCTGGAGCTTGCTGCTAGATAAAGGTATTCATATAGATTTTGCTTACACTTCTTTTAATTGGAATAATGAAGCTGCAGGTAAAGCAGAAGTTACATGTGTTGTAGTTGGGTTCTCATATAAGCTTAAGAAAGCTCCTATGCTGTTTACAGCAGATGCAAATACTCACGATGTAACAGTTGAAAAATGTACATGTATATCGCCTTACCTTACAAATTGTGTAAAACCTTTGATAGTTGAAAGAAGAAGCACAGCATTTATTAAGGATATAAACCTTCTATTCGGAAACAAACCAACTGATGGGGGTCACCTTATCCTTACATATGATGAAGGCCAAAAACTACTAGCTGAATGCCACGATTTAAAGCCAATCATTAAAAAGTATATTGGCAGTAGTGAGTTAATGAAGAGTGAGTTTAGATACTGCCTTTGGTTACAGTCAAACGACTCACTTATTAATTTAAATAACAAAAACATTCTAGATAGATTTGAAAAAGTAAGAATCTTTAGAGAAAGGTCTCCTAAGATTAGAACTAGAAAAGCAGCGTCCACTCCATGGCGTTTCGGCGAGTTAGCAAAAAATGCAAATCCAGAAAGAGCCATTGCTATACCTGCAATTTCATCCAGCAATAGGTTCTATATTCCTTTAGGTTTTATAAACTCAGACTACATAGCAAGTAACAAACTATATATTGTTGCAACTAGTGAGATGTATTACTTTGGAGTACTGTCATCTAGGATGCATATGGTCTGGATGAGATTAACTTCAGGAAGAATCAAGAATGACTACAGCTATTCTAGAGATTTAACATTCAACACCTTTGTGTGGCCTGAGGTGAGTGACGAGCAGCGTGATGAGATCGATGAGCAGGCAAAAGAGATCTTGCTGACACGTATCGACTTTGAAACACAGTTTACTCTGGGTGAGATGTATAACTCGGAGAACATGCCTGATGAGCTTAAGGATGTTCACGCAAGACTCGATGCTGCAGTTGAGCGTGCTTATCGAGATGAGCCTTTCAAGGACGATGAGGAGCGCTTGTCGTTCTTACTAGACCTTTACTCTAAAGCGATTGCTGCTGAGGAAAAGGAGCAGTTAAAGGCCGCTAAGCCAAAGAAAAAGAAAGCCACCGCTTCTATGCTTGCAAATGACGGTCTGAGTGATTAGGCTACTGCGGGTAGCCTTGCAGTTGTGATAACGACTAGCACTACAGATGTAATAAAGCTTTCGTTTGGGATGAATGTTATGGCCAAGGTATCCTCAAAAGATCTCTCTGTTCTCATTAATGACTTAAGTCAGAATATGCAGACAAAGTGGGAGCCTGATGTTTTCTTCAGTGAGCTTATGAGGATGTATGGAACAGCTAGTGATTCCATAAAAATGGCCCTGAAGAATGAGCCGGGCTATAACGTTGCATGCAAAGACGTCAATGATTCTATGGCTAGGCCTGATCTTGCCATATCATTACGTGCATACTTTCGATTCTTAAAGGATGATGCTGACGTTGTCCATGCTATGGATGATGTGCGTGCTCTAAAGGAAGTCACAGGACCAAAACATAAGTTTCAGTACCTCATTTGTTGCGGCCCTGAGACCATTGCTATGTTCGATGCTATTGAGCATGACAACATAGTTATTGGCTATAAGGATTTGCCAGGCTTTTACAGCTTTATGCTGCCTATGTTAGAGGGACGCAGAACTAAAATTGTCTCCTCTAAAGAAGCTGATCGTAAAGCTTGTCTAAAGCTTACTCGCTTACTCGACACCCTTGCTCAGCGCAACAACATTAGTGATGAGAACATGCAGCAGCTTAACAGCTTCATGGTGCGCATCCTATTTTGTTTATTTGCTGAAGATACCGGCGTGTTTGGCATGGGTGACGATAATGTCTTTTCCAATGCTTTCAACAAGCTGGTAGATCGTGAAGGTAGTAACGCTAAGCAGTTCTTTGAAGATATCTTTACGGTTTTTAACACTAAAGAGCATGAGCGTGAGCATCTTGAAAATAAGGTTGCCAATGAGATTTTAGAGTTCCCATATGTAAACGGCGGTCTCTTTGCAGAACCTGGCTTTATCCCTGAGTTTGACGTTGTAACCCGTAATCAGTTTACTGATTGCGGTAAGCTCTCTTGGTCTGAGATCTCACCTGCCGTTTTCGGTGCTATGTTCCAAGGCGCTATGAACAA
>NZ_CABTML010000005.1:0-13369 GCF_902485895.1 uncultured Anaerobiospirillum sp.
AACAAGTTACCCATATCGGCTGAAACACGCAGCCGCTATCAAATAGCTTCTTTACAGAAGCATTTTTGAATACTTTTCTAATGATATTAATCTTAGAAACATGTAGGCTTACATCGCCACCTAAACTCTTGAAGTTATAGGTGGAGAATTACGCCTATTTGTTAAAAAGATAGCTATTTCCATCAGCGTATAAGGCTCTTTTGCTCCTCAAGCAAGCTCTAATGCTATGTTTGAGATTAGTTAACTTGTACAAATTTGACTTACAAAACGCACAACGTTGAGAGGTTTTGCCTACTCTAGGTGAACTTGCTTAAGTGCAGTTTTTCTATATTTAACAGTCATATGCGATACTATTGGATGCATTAGCCTGCTCAAAAAGCACAAAAGCACCATGTCTCCTAGATGAAACCCTGATAAATAGACAGTTTGTAATCTATTTTAGGGGCATCTAAGCTGCATGATGCTTTTACCCTGACTTAAGGCAGAGTGCATTTTTATCCAGGCTCTATAAGTTCGATCAGAGAAACTGTTTCTTAAAAGTAGGACAAATTTATCTGTAGACTTGTACAAATTTGCCTATCAAATGAGCAAAATTTGTGTAGAACGCCTGGTTTGACCGTGATCCAATTATAACATTTTCACAAGATACATACATACATGAATGTATGTTATAATTTCATCGCATTCAAATCACTGTCAGTGGCACTTTAGAGGTAAACATGTCCAAACGTACTCATGCTGAGGCTCTTCAGACAAAAAGAAGCATCCTTGATGCTGCAGCAAAGGTTTTTTCCGCTAACGGTTTTGCTAAAACCTCCTTGTCTGACATTGCTCGCGATGCTGATGTAACTCGTGGTGCTATTTACTGGCACTTTGAGAATAAGACTGAGCTTCTCAGCGCTTTATTAGAGGATGAGGCTCAGAAGCTCAAGTTAGTTTCTACTTTAAGAGCAGCTGCAAACGAACAGCAGCGCGATCCTCTGGGCATTTTAAGACAGTGGAGCATGATGCACTTTTCTGAGGACTCACGTGTCTTCTTTAACTCTAGCATCATGTCTATTTTCGAGGGCATTATTCATAACAACTCACAAGTTGAAGCTCGTGAGCGTTTAGAAGAACTGTTAAAGACTCGTGCTGCCCTTATCGAAGAGGCTATTCGTAACGCAGTAGTTCATCGTCAGCTGCCTCCAGATACTGACATTGAGCTTGCAGCAACTTACTTACAGGCATCACTGCAGGGCCTTATTATGCAAATGCGTCAAGGCTATCGTAATCTGCCTGTTGAGCAGTATCAGCTCATTGTTGACACTATCTTTGCTCACATCGGCGAACTACGCCGCACTGCTGGCTAAAGAGTGCTAGTTTTCCAAACTCGATAGTGCCCTGATTCATATACCAAGTGCATTAAGGACACTTTGTCCTATTGAGCCTGGATAAAAAATAAAAAAGCCGTATCCCCTGCCAAAAAGAGGATACGGCTTTTTTCATTTCATTAAGGACAGCAAAGAGAGCTTATTGGTGCTGCCCTTTGAGGTTGTTTTAGTTTGCAGAGCGGATTGAACCGTCTTCACATAAACCCACGGTGCCAGCATCAATGCCCTTTTCAGCAATAACATGGGCCTGTGGTGGCAGAGGGCGTGGACGACCTGCATCATCTACAGCTACATACGTAAAGCTAGCCTTAGTAACAAGGTTACGCTGAGCTGCCTCTGACTCATAAATCTTCTTTACCCACAGCTCTAAGTTGATCTTTAAGGAGGTGCGGCCAACCTTGATGCAGCGACCATAACAGCAGACAACATCACCTACCTCTACAGGACGGATGAAGCTCATGGCGTCAACAGCAACAGTAACGACGCGGCCATGGGCAATCTCACGAGCTAAAATCGCACCGGCAATATCAAGCTGAGACATGATCCAACCACCAAAGATGTCACCTGCAGGATTGGTATCCTTAGGCAGTGTCATGGTTCTGAGGAGGAGATTACCAATTGGTGGATGGACGGCATTAGAGTCGGTAGTGTTGTTATTTTGCTTTTCTTCAGACATGTTACCTCCGAATCTACTTCGAGCATCAACAAAGTGCGCTAAATATTATGGTCAACTACAAAGCTCTGTAGTGTTGCCATCTTGGAACTATCTGATGACAATGCCTTACACATCTTGTCAAACAGCCCCACCATATATTCAAAGCAGGCTCATTTTTTTCAGTTGCATTATATGTGATTTTTCTTGATAGGGGGAAAGGAAAAAGCTGCTAGATGCTCAGATCAAAAAAGCCCGGCGTGAGCCGGGCTTTAGGTCAGTTGCAAAACCTAGAGGTGGCCTTGCAAATTACGGATGGTCTATATAGGAGAGTTACCCTATATACGTACGTAACCTTGTAATTTCACATACATAAGCTAAGCAATAGCTTATAAACACAAACAATATGGATTTAGTATCTGTACTTTGTACGTGGCAAAGCTCTTATCCATATCTTTTGTAACTGCTTAGCTTTAAGTAAAGGATTAGTAGAGGATTAAGTGTACTGAGGTTGAGCCGTGCACACCGAATACGGTAACAAGTTCAACATCTGAAGTACGTGATGGACCTGCAATGAACAGAATGTTAGTTGGCAGGACATCGAACTCACTCTTAACCTTCTTGAGAGCCTCTGAAAGTGACTTAACTACGCGCTCTTTTTTCAAGAGAATAATGCACAGTGGGGTCACTAAGGAGAGCATACGTGGCTGATTCTCAGTAGAGGGAACACATGCAACACCATGAGAGGCTACGCCAGCAAAGGCATTAATAATAGAGAAGTCAGTGTGGAAGACCTGTTCACGGATATCCTCGATCTGACGATCAAAGCACAGCTGTGATGAGGCGGTGATCTTCTCTAAATCTAAACCTAAGTCCTTTGGATAGACCATGCTCTTAGCATTGTGGGAGGCAGTGATCTCATTGATGGTCTTGTACAGATCAGCTTCATTGACATCATGTACCACAAACTTGTTGTTGGTCATGTTCTCCTTGATGTTCTCGATCAGATCTTCTTTCATCACGATGTGAACAACAGGATCTTCAGTTTCCTTGCGGCAAAAAGCTGGATCTTGGTAACCAGCACGTACTTTCTTTAAGATCTCTTCACGGCTGCGCGAAGAGATGCTAGCAATTACATCATTCATACTTTACACCCTCGATAGCCTGAACCTTCTTGTAGAAATTGCCAGTTACATCAGGCAGTTTCTTAAATGCAGCCCACTCTTTTGCAACAGGGAGCATAGGACCGAAAGTTGTAACCAGAGAGTTCATGATGTGAGCCTTGGAGAATGAAGATCTCCACAGGTTGCCGCTAGTAGCCATCTTGGCAAACATGCTAAAGACCAATTGCTCAGAGGAGCTAGCCTTAACATTCTCAGAACCAGTGATGCTGCCCTCGCCTTGGCCAACCTTGTAAGAGCGTAACTCACGGATGAGGTCAGCAAGAGGAATGCGCTCAGGGCAAACCTCAGAACAACGGCTACACTGTGAACAGAAAGAAAGCACGTCACCAGTCTTATCAAGACCGAATAAGTTTGGAGAGATAACCTCACCAATTGGGCCTGGATAAGTAGTACGGTAAGAGTGGCCACCGATCTTGTCATAAACAGGGCAGAAGTTCATGCAAGCACCGCAACGAATGCAGCGCAGCGCCTCATAGAAATGCTTGTGCTTGAGCATTGAGGTGCGGTTGTGATCGAAGATCACAATGTGCATCTGACGAGGACCGTCCTTGTCAGTTTCCTTACGAGGACCAGAGATGATGTTGTTGTAAGTTGGGATGAACTGACCGGTTGCAGATGGAGTTAACAGGTGCACTAAGGTAGCTGCATCATCAAAGGTCTCAACGATCTTCTCAATACCGCAAATGGCAACATGAATGTCAGGAGCGGTAGTACACATACGACCGTTACCTTCGTTCTCAATCAGCCAAATAGCGCCTTCTTTAGAGATAGCAAAGTTAACGCCAGACAGACCCATCTTAAGAGTCTCGAACTGATTACGTAAGTGGCTACGAGCTATGGAGTTGAGCTTTTCAATATCTGACTCAACTGGTGCGCCTAACTTATCGTGGAAGATCTGGCCTACTTCATAGCGGTTGCGGTGAATAGCTGGAACCACGATGTGCACAGGAGGCTCGTCGTTAAGCTGTAAAATGAGCTCACCTAAGTCAGACTCAACTGCGTTGATGCCTTTCTCTTTTAAGTATGCATTGAGGCCAATTTCCTCAGATGCCATAGACTTACCTTTGAGAATCTTATCAACATTATTTTGCTTCATAATTTGATAGATGATCTCGCAGGCATCTTTGTCTGAGGAGGCAAAGTGCACTTGAATGCCATTCTTAGTGGCGTTCTTCTCGAACTCTTCGATACGATCGGCAAGAGACATTAAGGCATTATTCTTTACCTGACGTGCTCTGTCACGTAAGCCTTGCCAATCTTCATATTTGTTCTCAATGAGGTTAAGACGGTTGCCCTGCAGGGTGTGCATGGCCTTAGTCAGGTTCTCTCGCATCTGAGAGTCATTGAGCTTATCGTGAACGATAGTCTTGTGAGGGATGTTAGCCAGTTCCATTACAACTTCTCCCCAGTCACACGCTTGTAGATAAAGTCATAGATGTTCATGACTTTGATATCAGTGATGCCCTGCTTTGCTAAAGCGCCGCTGATGTTGAGGATACAGCCGTTATCACCAGCTAAAACGATAGAGCAGCCAGTTTCACGGATGTGCTTGATCTTCTCAGAGACCATGGCGTTTGAAATCTCAGGCTCTTTAATAGAGAAAGTACCGCCAAAACCGCAGCACTCTTCTTCATATGGAACATCTACTAAGGTGACATTCTTGAGCTGACGAATGAGAGCTTTTTGAGCTGGGATGCACTCTTGAATACGTAAGGAGTGGCAAGAGACGTGGAAAGTAACCTTGATAGGCTCGCCCTTATCCTCAAGCTGAGCATTTAAAACTTCAGTTAAGTACTCGGACTGATCATAAATACGGCTTGCAAAACGCTCTACGCTATCACGTACATCCTGTGAGTCCTCACGGAAGAGATGACGGTAGTCGTGGCTCATCATGCCGGCGCAAGAGCCAGCCGGAATCACGATTGGGTAGTCGTTATCTGCAAATAAGGCCATGTTGTAAAAAGCAACTTCTTTTGCTTCTTTGAAATAGCCTGAATTGAAAGCAGGCTGTCCACAACAGGTCTGCTTCTTCTTAAAAGTGATCTTTGCGCCATACATCTGCATGAGCTTAATTGAGCTAATTACACTGTCTTGCAGTGCAGTAGAACCCATACAGGTAGCAAAGAAATTAACATTATGCTCCATACGTAAATACCATCCTGACGTTTGAGCGATTCAAAGTATTCATTTTGCTTAAAGTCGTAGCTGGGCACAACAAAATCTCCTCTGTGCCCTGATCAAGACCTTGGCAATAGATATTGCAAATTATAGTACAAAGGATGGAGCTGACAGATCCTATCCTTGCAAACGCACCATGTGTACGCATAAAAGCAAAAACCCGCAAGTACTTGCATAAAGGGTTGAAAACAAAAGAAAGGAAAAAACCTAACTTATCCAAGCCTCTAGAGTAAGTGCGGGATAAAAGTTACAAATACACATAGTGGTATGTGCACAGATGCTAGTTGCAATGGGTATTAGCATTTAGCCAATTGAGTTCGTTGCTGTTTTAGCAGCTAGCAATGTGCAAGAAATCTTTTGAGGTGAGATAACAAGTCTTTTTAAGGCTTGTGATGCAAACTGGCAACTTAACAAGATAGCTAGTAAGTTGCCAGGTTTGCTTAATCTTAAGCTGCCCCTAGCTTCATAGTAGGAGCAACTTTTAGATCACTAAACTCTAATTAGTGAGCAAGTGGTACAGTCTCTGGAATCATCCATGGGAGGAAGAATGCAACACACAGCACCCAGGTTGCTACGAGGAGGATGAAGGCTACAGAGTACTTTAAGGTGAACTTGAACAGTTCAGACTCCTTGCCAACTAAGCCTACAGCTGCGCAAGCAATGGCGATGGACTGTGGAGAAATCATCTTACCTACTACACCACCTAAGGAGTTAGCGGCTAAGAACAGAGCCTCACCAATGCCTAAGGTCTTAGCAGAAGCCTGCTGGAGAATACCGAAGAGCAGGTTAGAAGAGGTGTCAGAACCAGTGAGGAACACACCAATCCAACCGATGATTGGGGAGAAGAATGCAAAGGCGCTACCAGTGCTTGCAAATGCAAGACCTAAGGTGGTAGACATACCGGAGTTCTTAGCGATGAAGGCGAATGCTACAACCAGACCGATGGTGATGATTGGGATTGCCATCTCCTTTAAGGTGTCCCAGAAGCACTCCATGGCGTCGTCAGTCTTAATGCGCAGGAATGCGATGGTGAGCAGAGCTGCGATAAAGATAGCGGTACCAGCCTGGAAAGCGATGAGGTTCACAACCTGAGCAACCTTAACATCGTGCAGAATGGTTGAGTCTAATACGTCAGGTGACTTAATAGAACCAACAGTAGCGTTGAACTGTACGGTTACCTGAGTGAACTCAAGAGCAGAACCCTTACCAAAGAGGCTTAAGAACAGTGGGTTGGTCCAGATGATGATGAGAACGATCAGGAGTAAGAATGGAGTCCAAGCACGGAATACGGTCTTGAAGTCTAAAGAGCTCTCACTAGTGAAGTTGGTCTCACCGTCTAAACGGAAGATGTTCTTTGGCTGCCATGCTCTTAAGAAGAGAGTGGTACATACTAAAGCAACAACAGCAGAAGTAATATCAGGTAACTGAGGACCAATGTGGTTAGAGGTGAAGTACTGAGTAACTACGAAAGAGGTAGAAGTTACAAATACTGCAGGGAAGGTCTCACGAACACCCTTGATGCCGTCCATTAAGAATACGATGAAGAATGGAACGGTGAATGAAAGAGGTACGAGTAAACGACCGGTCATTGCAGAAACAGAGTTTGCATCAACACCAACAAGGTCGGTCATAGCGGTGATTGGAATACCAACAGCACCGAAAGCTACAGGAGCGGTGTTAGCAATGAGGCACAGACCAGCTGCGTACATTGGCTTAAGGCCGAGGCCTACTAACAGAGCAGCAGTAATAGCAACAGGACCGCCGAAACCGATAGCACCCTCAAGGAAGGAACCGAAGCAGAAGCCGATGAGCAGAACCTGAATACGGTGATCAGGGGTAATGCTAATAACAGACTGCTTAATAACTTCGAAAGAGCCGGACTTAACAGACAGCTTGTATAAGAAGATAGCTGCGATAATAATCCAAGCGATTGGCCACATACCATTGGTGTAGCCTTGTACAAAGGATGCACCGATTAACTGTACTGGCATGCCATAGAAGAAGAATGCAACAGCAGCAGCTAATACAACGGTAATAAAACCAGCCTGATAGCCCTTAAGCTTAAAGACAACCAGACAGAGCAAGAAGCAAATGATAGGTAACGCTGCGACCAGAGCGGACAACCAGATGTTGCCGGCTGGATCGTAGTTTTGAATCCACATAGGTGACAATCTCCGTAAAAACAGGGAGCAACTGACTCGCGCTCAATACTAATAGAAAGCAAATGATCTTTAGTTGAAAGTATTTATCAATTGAAAAAGCTTTAAAGCCTTTTTCTCACTGTGTTTGTATACGGCACGTCAAAGTGTGAAGTAAGTCAATTTGAAAATCCCGTTTAAATCGGGGTTTTTATTTAAGTGCAGATAAATGAGATCCAAATCAAAGAACGTGAATATTATCAACTTGCTAGGATGACCTGGTGAGCGTTACAGAAAAATGCCCCAAATGATCTCATTGACCAGCAAGAAATGCAAAGAGCAAACTTGTATACAAGCTTGACCTCATATGGAATATAGCTTATTGCTTGTATACAAGTTAGTAGTAATAGTATAAAAAGTACGCGTGTAAATACTGCCTAATTGACAACTAGGATCCTAGTCGCCAACTGTAAAGCTAGATTGCTTATTTAGGCCGTTTGCATGGTATAAATCACATTTATTCATAGCACTTTTCACATAATTGCACGATGGCATGAAATGGTCATATAATGATTGATACCTATGTCTGAAATTTGCGCACTAAGCTATTTCATGCATGGCTGTGTTGATCATCTTCTAAAGAAACTCTCTTAATGGCGGTGATCTTGTAAGTTGAGCTTTTGCCGCTGTACAAACTGTTGAGATTAAGCTTCTTGTAGACGCCAAGAATGCATCTAAGCTGCAGCCTCATCTACATCATATAGATGTTGACTACAGAGCTATTGCTTAGTTTCGTACACGATTAAGCTTAAGCCCCTGCTAATGACGGGGCTGTAGACATAATATACATTGTCTATTTTCATCATGCAGAGCATGACTCAGTGTTAAAAACTTAATACGTGCATGACTTAAGACAATGCTACATAAGCTTAGAGCGGCGAACGGTTAAATTGCTGTATGGACACGAAACCTCCTCCTTGTAAGCCTTTAAACCCATCTGAAGTAGTTATTAACAACGCTACTCAGGTCTCTTTTAGCGAAGAGCCAATGTCTACAGAGTCTCTGTATGACCACCTCAATAAGGTCTCTCGCTCTTTTGCCATTACTATTCCGCTGATGAGTGGTCCATTAAAGGACTGCGTAAGCCTGGCGTACTTGCTGTGCCGCATTGTCGATACAGTTGAGGATGATGCCAAGGCCAATACAGTAGATAAGATCACTTGGCTATCTGATATCTCTTTCCTTGCTGGCGACGACTTTGCCGATAAAGATGTGCTCTTTAGACTCAAAGAGAAAGCTTTAGAACTGTGCTCTGAGGGCTCTAATGCAGAGTATGTAGCTTTACTGCATGATATGGATAAAGCAGTTAATCTGCTTGAAACCTATGATGACGATATCAAAGAGATAGTGTGTCACGCGGTTGCTATCCTTGCACATGGTATGGCTAGCAATTTAAGAAAGACTTTAGACGAGGATGAGAAGGGCATTTGTAACCTCGATGATGTAGATAATTACTGCTACTTCGTTGCAGGTGTGATTGGTGAAATGCTCGCTGAGTTGTTTGCTCTGTACAATCGTGATGTTAATAAGAATGAGCTTATGGAGCTGGCGGTGTCTTTTGGCGAGGGGCTGCAGCTCATTAATATTCTGCGTGATCGTGCTAAAGATGCTCAGCGTGGTGCCTTATTCTTGCCAGTTAAAGATGAACAAGATGTCTTAGAGTACGTGGCGTTAACTCAAGGCCATTTAGATGACGCCATTAACTTCATCTGTGCTTTGCCAGTAAAAGACAGCTCCGGCAGCCGTATGTTCTGCCTCACTAATGTATGCATGGCCCTCTTGCTGCTGCGCCAGGTTTCACGTGATCCAATGAATCCTCAATGTGACTACCGCCTTACTCGAGCTAAGGTGAAGCGCATTTTCGTCTTATGTCGTTTAGCAGCCCACTCTAATACTTTAGTAAGAGCATTAAGCTTCATTCTTTCAGCAGGCATGCGCCGTCAACGTCGTAGCGTACGTCGTCTGCGCGACAAGGTCTCAATTTGGGATCACTCCTCAAATACTAACTAAGCGCAATATCCACGCTTACCACTTCTTTGGCATACCGCTCACGTCTTTTGATGGTATGCCACTACACCAACACGCTCAAAGCATACATTCAAAGGACGCAACTTCACCCTCCACACCAAGTCTTGTATGCATCAGTTATTTGCACATTTTAGTTAGAGCTTTGCTCTCTTTGCTATCACCTAGTTGCACCTTAGCCATTCTCTAGATGGTCTCTGTCACGAGCTATTCTCTAGATGGTCTCTGTCACGAGCTCTAAAGCAACGACAATAGCCGCATGAATACTTTGATAACTGCAAATATCTATGGCGGGTCTCTAAAATTGTCACTTGCAAACTTTCAATTATTGTCAGTTGCGCACATGAGTTAAGTGCATGCTACAATCAGCTTTTAACGAACTAGCGACGGCCTAAGTTGAGCTGTGTAGTGTGGTTTACTCACCTAGGCGACAGGGGCAATATTAGTTTGCCTGTACTGATGGTTAAAATGATTTGTACTAATACGTCGCTAAGCTTTGCATAGTAGTATGGCGCTATAAGTTTTGTGTCGTGCTCTGTACGATATTTCGGAGATCTTATGTTTAAGAAGTTATTAGCCATCGGTTTTGCAGCAGTAACTGCTATTTCTATCTTAAATACAGCTGTAGCCGCTGACGCTAAGTACAAAGAGGGTGTTAACTATCAAGTTCGTGCTGAGAAGCTTACTGAGGTTAAAGAAATCAGAGAGTTCTTCTCTTTCTGGTGCGGCCACTGTTTCTCACTGCAAGAGACCTTTGACAACCTCGAAAAGGCTTATCCAAATGCAGAGTTTGTTCGTAATCCTGTAGCTATGCTCGGTGGTCCAATGGGCCCAGAGTCTCAAAGAGCCTTAGTTGTGGCTAAAAACTTAGGCATGGAAGATATCTTTGTTAAAGAGCTCTTCAAGAGCATGCATACTGACGGCAAGATTCCTATGAGTCACGCTGAAATGGCTGACTTCATGGCAACTGTAGGCATTGCAAAGACTAAGTACGAAAAAGAGTACATTTCATTCCCAGTAATGGGTGCTGTTGCCAAGTTTGATAAGTGGGCTAAAGACATCAATATCGATGCAGTGCCTGAGATCCTCATCAATGGTAAGTATTTAGTTACCATGGAGTCTGTACAGGACGAAAAGGATTTATTCAATCTCATCGGCTATCTGCTTGAAAAAGACGGCGTTAAAGATGCCAAGAGTGCCGAGGCTAAGTAGTTTTAGCTAAATTAAGCTGCACTCCAAGATACAAAAAAGGTCGCATTATGCGACCTTTTTTTATGCAAGCACAGACTCAAGCTAAGCCCTAGCCAATTAGACCTTGGTTTCCTGATTATAGCTGCACTTGTCGATAGTGATTGCCTCTTGCTGTGAGCTTATAGCGCTCGGTGCGCCATCAAAGACGTTGCTTAGCGCATTACATTTGTAGATTGTGTATCTACGCCTGTCTGTGAGGACTCTGAGCTTGGAGCAGCGCCTTCTAGGCATACTGAGGCACTTTCTTGGCCTTTTGCTGCGCTATCTGGTTCTGCTGCGGCACTTTCTTGGCCTGTTGTTGTGCTATCTGGGCCTGCTGCGGCACCGTCTTGACCTGTTGTACTTTCTAGGTCAGTTGCTGCGACGATATCACGAGGCACATAATCAATGCCCTTAATGGCAGCGATGGTCTCATCCTTCACTTGCCAAATAGCGCGGAGCTTAGTGTTAAAGTTGCGCTTAAATTGCTTATCGTTGAGGTAGTCGCCAATAAGATGCTCTTGAATTTCTTCTTTGCTAATTACTTCAACACGAGCTGCAAACTTGTGCAGACGACCACATAACAGCGACATGAAGATATTGGTACCTGGTTTGTTGTCAGGGTAAACCAAGGTGGTGTTTAAGATGCAGTCGATGTTATTGCCGATGATGCCTAAGGCAACAGCAAGAGAGGTAGCCTTTGGTGGCATCAGGTTTTGGTAAGGGGTCTTTTGTGCAACTGCCTTAGCCTCAGTAAAGCGAGTACCCTCTACAAAGTTAACTAAGCTTGATGGGTAATTTACTAAGCTCTTGCAGGCTTTACGGGTAGCATTGACATCTTTGTTCTTAAGCTTTGGATTCTTTAAGATCTTGGCCCGGCTATAACGGCGTAAAAAAGGCATACCAACGGCGTAGCAAACCTGGCCAATCACAGGAATCCAGATTAAGGATTGCTTTAAGAAGAACTTGGTAATTGGGATACGACCACGGTATAAGTGGCATAACAGCACGATGTCAGCCCAAGTTACATGATTAGAGATAATGATGCATGAGCCGTTGATCTTAATATTCTCAAAGCCTTGTATATCCCAATCAGCTTTGTTGGTAAGACGAATTAAGAAAGCATTGTTCAGGCAAAAGCACTTGAACGCGAGCTGATTAACCACATCCACCACTTTGAGTACTGGACGAATTGGCAAAATGAGCTTAATAAATGCCATTAGCAGCACTGGAATGGATATCAGTGTTGTACCAATTGATAACCAGACGAAGTTGATTACAAAGAGGATTGGTGCGGGTAAAAAGTGAAGCATAACTAGTCCTAGGTATTGGGCTGTTAGTTGCGACCTCTACATAAAGAAAGTGGTCGTGCTATTAAGTGACGCAAGCATCTAGCCACATCCAAAGCCCCATAAGTAATGTACATTAACATTTAACTGTTATGGGGAGTGAGAATATCCTTGTGTTTAGATCAGCACAGAGCTCTAGAAAGATGCGATGCTTAGTGTCGAATCAAAAGATTTTATCACAGACAGCACAAGGCTTTTGTTGCGCACCTCTCAGGCTCAGTAGCTGAGCGTTGCAGTTGGCTACATAAAACAGGTTAAGGCATATGAGTGGGCATGACATCTGCACTGTGTGAGGCACAGGATAAAGGGCCTAATGTTTTCAGGTGCGTAAAAAGCCTATATACTTATGCTCACGATTTTTATGGAGTTTTCTATGAACAAGGTAAAAGCAGGTACATCAAGATTAAAGTTCTTAAGCTACATTAAAAGCGCCGTTGCCATCGTAGCGATGTCGTTTGCTTTTACTAGTGTGTCCCATGCCGCACCATCTCCATCAACCGTAACTATTGGCAATAGCTCAAGTGCTGCTTTAGGTAAGTTACTGCCTGGTTTTAGTATCCATCACACTAAGAAAGATCGTTTAGTCACTGTAGTTAAGAATGATGGCAGTGCTAAGGCATTTATTCGTGTCATGCCAGCAGCAGCTCATCTAAGCACTACTAAGTCCTATGCACAAAATGTTATGGACTCTTACTCAGGCTGGGGTCTTACCGCGCAGATTTCACGTCGTGGCTTTAGCTTTAACTATGTAGATAACGCACCGTGTGCCGGTTTAGTTACTTACTTTGATGGTGCCTCATATTTGATGTTTGGTGCCTGTGGCATGATCAGTAAGGATGAGTTATTTAAGGCCTACTCCGTTGCCAAAAAAGAATTAGGCCTTGATGAGGCTCTCAATCGCTCCGCCATGCCGTCGGTTTACTACTAAGTTATAGCATCAGTGGTTTTCCACTGATGTTTTACAAAAGAAAAAGGACTCTTTCCACTAAAGGATTGAGTCCTTTTTCTTTTGCAAAATGCTATGCCACCTTAAGGCTATCTCTTAACTAAGAGGCCTCCTATGTTGTCGTGTGCAATGAATTTGAGCATATTAACGCAATGAAAACAGATCCTCTGGCTAAAATTTAAAAGTGATCCACGTTGTGTATAGTTTTGCAAAAGTTAGTAAAAAAAATAGCCA
>NZ_CABTML010000006.1:0-33852 GCF_902485895.1 uncultured Anaerobiospirillum sp.
CCAAATCTCATACGGTTAACAAGTTACCCATATCGGCTGAAACACGCAGCCGCTATCAAATAGCTTCTTTACAGAAGCATTTTTGAATACTTTTCTAATGATATTAATCTTAGAAATATGTAGGCTTACATCGCCACCTAAACTCTTGAAGTTATAGGTGGAGAATTACGCCTATTTGTTAAAACCTAGATTTGATTGTCTTATGCGGTACGTCGTGGCATTGTCAGTTAAAAAATCGTCTTTATTGCTAGCTTATACACAATAAAGAGGCCTTAAGGCCTCTTGTAGAAAAGTGCATAAACTAGGGCAGCTATGCGCAATAAGCTTAGGTGGTAATGGCATATGTTCGGAGATACCTAAGCCGTACTGTTTGTCGAGTAGGCTGCTAAAACTTACAGCGCACAGCTTGCTTGGCCTAGGACTGCAGTAAACGGAGGAACTTAAGGTTAACAACTGCAGTCTAGGATGGTTTAGGAACGTATCGTTCCGTGTCTGTTAGTGGCTATTTGCCACTCTTGTCGCTATCGGCTACATCTTGAGCCTCAGCACTTGAGGTGTTGTCAGCACTTGCTGCGTCAGCCTCATCAGAGCCTGCTACATCAGCTGCGGCGTCTGCATTTGCAGCGACGGTGGCAGTGGCAGTTGCGGTAGCGGCGGCAGCTGCGGATGCGGCAGTGGCTACGCCTGTTTGAGCCTCTGCTGCGGCTTCAGCTTCCATTTCTTTATTTAGAGCACGCATCTTGCGCTCTTCTGAGATCTTGCCCTTGATGATGGCAGCTAAGGCCAGAACGATGAGGGCGATGAAGATCCAGCAGTAAACTGAGCTAAAGAAGATGGAGATGTTGCCATCAGAGAGCATCAGTGCACGACGGAAGTTAGTCTCAGTCATGTTGCCAAGTACCAAGCCTAATAAGATTGGGATGGCTGGCAGATCAAGCTTACGTAACAGCCATGCTGCGATACCAAAGTACAGAGCTACAGATACGTCAAAGTAGTTCTTGTTAATGGAGTAAGCGCCTGCATAGCAGAAGATTACGATGATCGGAGTTAAGATTTCCTGAGGAACAGCAACCACTTTAGCAAAGAGCTGAGTTAAGTAACGACCTTGGATTAACATGAAGATGTTAACTAAGATCAGACCTAACATGATGGCGTACATAATGTCGCCGTCAGTGGTGAATAAAGATAAACCAGGGTTGAGGCCGTTAATCATTAAGGCTGAGAGCATGATAGCTACGGTACCGTCACCAGGAATACCTAAGGTGAGCAGTGGAATTAAAGTAGCACCAGTAACAGCGTTATTAGCAGACTCAGCTGCAGCAATACCCTCGACAGAACCATGACCGAACTCTTCTTTGTGTTTGGACATGTTCTTAGCTTGGTTGTATGAGAACCAAGAAGCCTCAGCAGCACCAGTACCAGGGATAATACCCACCATACAGCCGATGAAGGAGGACATTAAGATTGGGCGCACCATGCGCTTCTTCTCATCCTTGGTGATAACACCGTCATCAAGCTTCTTACGCTCAGAGAGCTTAAGCTGCTGAATAGTACCGTCAGCCTTAGCAATAATTTCAATTAAGGCGAACAGACCGATGAGGCAGATAGCTAAGTCTAAACCTAAGTAGAGGCGGTCAACATTAAAGGTTAAACGGTCATAGCCAGTCATTGGGTCAGAACCGATGCAAGAGATCACAAGACCGATACAGGCTGAAATAATACCCTTAATGATGGACTTGCCAGATACGCCAGCGATGATGGTTAAACCAAAGACGCACACCATGAAGTACTCAGCGGTGCCTAATTGAGCTGCCACCTTTGCCACCTGAGGGCCTAAGAAGAGCAGCATGAAAGCTGAGATGGTGCCACCGATGGTGGAGGCGTACAGAGCAATCTTCAGAGCAACACGGGAGCGACCTTTCTTAGATAGTGGGTGACCATCGAGCATGGTTGCCGCAGCATGAGGTGTTCCTGGCGTGTTAATCAAGATCGCCGATACCGATCCTCCATACGATCCTGCACAGTAAATACCGAGCAAGAACATCATGCCTGGAATGGCGGTAAGTTGATAGGTTAAAGGTAAGAACAGAATCACGCACAGGATTACGCTCAGACCTGGAATACAAGCGAATACAGCGCCGATGAAAACACCTAAGTTAATCCAAATGATGTTTTCAAAGGTAAATAGAAGCGCCGATGCTGGAATAATAAACTCTGACATGGACTACTCCTAGAAATTAACGCCAAGACCGAAACGGAATGCAACCCAAATTAAGACTGCAATAGTTAAGGTAATCGCATAGTAAAGTGGCTTGCGGCAGTTAAAGAAGATTAAGAATGCGAGCACACAGAAGATTGAGCCTAAGAGGAACATGTCACTCAGGCTTGAGATGAGGTAGGTACCAACTAAGATACCGATAATCACTAAAGCCTTAACTTCTGTGTACAGATTGATGGTTTTCATCTCGAGTGGCTGCTTGGTCATGATGCGGTAGAGATCTTTTAAGATCAGTACAGCTGAGCAAATGAGCATCAGATACATCAGAAGATTAGGGAAGTCACGACCGGAGACCACATCCTTTTCTGAGATTTCGATTTGGCCTGGAATCATTACCAGCATGAGTCCGGCTAGCAAAATACAGATGATACCTGCAGTCAGATTTGACGGATATGAGAACGTTTTGTGCTCAAGTCCGTTGCGCGTTGCGTTTCGCAACACGTCAATTTTGTCAAAGATAAAGTTCATAGACCCTCACAAAAACTAAGATGCAACAGCAAATTAGTTACGTACCAGCTTTAACGCGACCGTAGTCGCCACTTAGGCAATTTTGCGTTGATGCTTAAGCACAACTAAGCTCGCGTTAAACCTGCAAAAAACAGCTAATTTAATGAAAATCCTGATGCAATAAGGCTTTTGTGCTCGTGCACGGGGCTTTATTTTGGGTAAAAAAAGGGCACGGCATACTCAATAAAGTATTGGGCCGTGCCCTCTGAGTGTGTGTGATAGGATTATTGACAGTCTTTAGGGACTGTTATGTCTTGGAAAGCTTATGGTTAGCCTAATACCTTATCCTTGTAGGTATTAACCAGCTCGCGTACTGACTCAAGGTGAGCCTTGAATGCAGCTGCATCCATTGGACGCATTTCGATGAGCATGGTGTCCTGAGCCCACTTTACGAAGTCAGGGTCAGTGGTAATGGAGTTGTAGAGCTCCTGGAGCTTCTTAACATCAGCATCGGAGGTGCCAGCACGAGCAGCAACGATACAGGTGTTGATGATGTATGGGTAGCCGTACTCGCCAACGCCCTTAACACCGGTGAATGGACCGTATTCGATGGTCTTGTCAGAGAAGGCAGCTAATACGTTAACCTTGCCCTGCTGAGCAGTTTCCATGATCTGGGTCTGGTGAGAGATAGCAAAGTTGGTCTCGCCCTTAGCTACAGCCTGAGCAGCTTCAGCAGCGGAGGTGTATGGGGTAACCTTGAAGTCCTTAGCACCCATGTCGCTAAATAAAGCGGTAGCTAAGAAAGCTTCAGCAGAGGTAGCACCGTTAACAGCAACGTTGATCTTGCCGCCGTCCTTGACGTACTTCTGGAGGTCTTCGATGGACTTAACGCCTAATGAGTTTTCAGCAGAGAGAACGAATACAGCAGAGTAGAGGTTCTGAATAACGATGAAGTCATCTTCCTTATACTTTGCCTTTTTAGCATCAATGATTGGGGTAATTGCAAGCAGACCCTCATTGATGAAGGTTAAGGCAGGATCACCACCCTTCTTATCCATAACCCAAGTATTGATAGTAGCGGTGTCACCCTTAACAGCCTCAGCAACTAAGGTGGTGTCCTTTACGTACTTGGTAGATAAGGAAGCAGCCTTCTGAGAAACCATGGCAGCTACACCAGATGGAGCCCATGGGCAGGTAACAGTCCAGGTCTTGTTATCTGAACCACCGCAACCAGCAGCGATGAAGGCTGAAGCGCATAAAACTGCGCCGGTCTTTAATAAAGAAGAAAATTTCATAGACGTAACTCCTAGTCCAACTTTCGAAAATCTAAGGTTGGTGTGCAAACTACAGTGTAGATTGTCTACCCAACTGTTTTTCTATCATATGATGATTGTCATAAGAACATTCCAACTAGCCCTCATTAGAGATGATTTTGTTTAAAAGTGTGAACAAGCTAAAACTTTTAGCTCCCCAATCACCTCGCAAAAACCATCATAAAAGCTCCATCTAGCTACAACGTCGACCAAAAATACCTCACTTCCCCGCAAAAGCCCATCTTTACGCCATTTTTATGGCAAAGACCAAACATTGCCTCAACAAAAAATACATACCGCACCAAAGCACAAACCGACCACTAGTCACAAACTAACCTGAACCAACACAAGACCGACCCAACTAAAATCTACAAATTAATGAAATATCTCACCAATACCATCCCAGGCTTTTCCACTGCACAACACAGCCCAATCAAAAAAAGCTCCATGACTGCAAACTAGCCCAAAGCGCAAGCGCTATGCAGCAAGGCCGAGATCAGCCAAAGCAACAGCAGCCACTGCATCGCCGCCACATGACCAAGCAAAAGCAGTAACCGTAACGCCACCACGCGCCAAAGCAATATGACGAAAGCTACTACAGCAGATGAGACCATGCCGCCAATAAAAAAGAATCTGGATAAGCCCAAAGGCTGCACTTCACAACCGCGCATGTTGTAGCAGTCTTATGCCCATAACAAAACAGCCTGACTAAGACTTGCTTAATCAGGCTGTTTGAAGAGCAATTAACAGTTGGTGGACTGCTTGGTACTCATTCTTGTAAGTACTCGTGCCAGTGCTCATCGATTTGGAACTTTAAGATCACGGCTGTGAGATCAAAGACCTGCTTAGCGCCGAACTCTAAAGTAATGAGCTGCTGTTCCTCAACTTGCTTCTGCTCTTGAGGGACTCCCATTAAA
Organism: uncultured Anaerobiospirillum sp.; assembly: GCF_902485895.1. Classification (NCBI taxonomy): domain Bacteria; kingdom Pseudomonadati; phylum Pseudomonadota; class Gammaproteobacteria; order Aeromonadales; family Succinivibrionaceae; genus Anaerobiospirillum; species uncultured Anaerobiospirillum sp. The sequence goes on from NZ_CABTML010000006.1 coordinate 4,956, forward strand.
ATTTCTTTTTGCACTTGGCGCTGCTTTAAAGATGCTGCTCTAAACTTGCGCTTATCAATATAGGATCCATATAAAGCGGCATCAGCATAGGTAACCTCTAAAGGCGCACCCACGCCCTCAGGCACAATGCTATAGTCGATCTTGCCATCTGCTCTTAATACCGGCTCCTTAACACCACTACTCTGAGCGGCAGGATCATTTGCAGCAGGATCTTGAGCAGTTGCAGCAACTGAAGAAGCATCAGCATTATCTGGCGCAGCAGCAGCGGCATTTGGTTCTGTATTGGTAGCTGCAGTGGCGGTAGCGACTGCATTTGCAGCAGCATCAGCCTCTGAGTGAGGCAGATCGGCAGCTGCATTGGTATTGTTGGTGGCTGCAGGGGCCTCGGTTGCAGATGGAGTAGCGGCATTAGTATCAACTGCAGTGTCATGAGCCGGAGTGGTATCAGCTGCGGTGGCTTGAGCTGGAGCTGCAGGATCTTGGGTGGCTGCTTTATCAAGAGAGGCCATCTCTTGGGCGTCATTGGCAGCGCTTGCTTCTGCCTCGGCATTTTCTTGAGCAGGGGTCTTTGCCTCGTTATCTTGGTTTAGAGTTGGTAAGTTGCCCTCAGCGTGAATAAGACCTGATAGACCGTTAATGGTGGTGCCTGACTTATTTTGTTCCTCCATGGCATCACGAGCGGCAATCATTTGATTGGTGTTATCAAAAGCGCTGTATTGAGCAGGGGTATTCATCTGTGATGGATACGGAGCCTTGATATTGTCATTTACTGGGTAAATGATGGACAGCACGTGCTCACGTGAGGTGATGATATTTGGGTTTAAGCCATGGGTCTTGGTGAAGGTCAGCAAGAGCTCAATAAAGTACTCTCTAAGCTCGTTAGAGCTAAAGAGTGGAGCAATGCACTTTAAGGCACACAGGCCAAGATAGGTACAGTCTTCTTTTAAAGAAGCAAGGTTGAGTGCAAAGTCGAGATTCTTAATGAGATAGCCATAATCAAGCGCAAAGTTGTAGGCATCACGACCAATTTGCTCGTAGATCTGATCTTTTTCATCTTGAATCGTCACACCGGCTAAAGCGCGGGAGTTAATGCAAGCACCGATATAGACGAGCAAAGTCTCAAGTTCAGCTTGTCGAATTAAACACAGACGATCAATATTGTTCTCAAAGTAGTATGAGATATTGTTCTCTTCATGAAAGCGTGCCAGCTCTGGATGAACAGTGTATAAGCTGTCTTTAATCTGCTCAGGATGACTTTGGGCTCGCTGACGATATTGTCTAGCCGAGAAGTCAGCATTGAATGCGAGAATACGGTTGAGCAAATCACCTTGAGTAAGAAGGTAGTGCACGTAGTGAGGAGTCATAGCCATTTTGTGGATAGCTCTATTAACTTTTGATCTACTATCTGATTAGCCTAACAAGTAGCGTAAGGGTTGAAAAGCAACTTACGCCTGTGATGAGCTCACAAGATATCACAGTTTGCTCAAAGTACTAATAAACAGCGAACTTAACATGATTTGTTTGTGACGTTAACGGCGCTTTTGACTGTTCTTTTTATTCAATTGGTATGTAAAAGTGCGATCTTGCACAGCCGACTAGCAATCAAATCAAGCCACCATGAAAAACGCACTCACAGTCTGTGAAACGACCACGGCCTTCACCTGATCAACTGGCACGGTATTCACTGTAGTCACCGCCATAGCATTCACCAGAGCAACTGACACAGTATTCACTGTAGCCACTGTCATCATTATCACCACATCATGCAGGACGGCAGCGGGAGCAAGTGGGCATTGCTGTGAGCTCGGTGGATAAATAGACGAGTGGGTAGAGTAACTTTAGCGTTTATGGCGATTAGTGCGGCGGTAGTTCTGTAGCTCTTGCGACGGTGGCGCAGCGATGTTTTGTAGATGCGACTAGCTTAGTTGCCTTAGATGGTGGATTTGCCTAGAAACTTGCACAAATATGTTAGAACTTGCGACGGATCTAACGGACAAAGCTGTGCTTATGGATATAATGTGAGCCTCTTAGTACTGATGCTAAATGTTTTGGTGAGTAATTAATGTCCGCGCTACACATATCTGCAGCGATCTTTGTAATCTATGCCATTGCCTCGCTCTTGCTTCCTTTAAAGCTCAAGCTTGTCTATAAACTTGTATTGTCCTTGTTGCTCGCTTTTTGTGGCAGTAAGTACCTTATCTATATGTATAGCGGCGGTGTCTTAACGCCTAAGCTGCCAAGCAATGTCATCTTGTGTTTAGAGGTTCTCTACAGCTTCTTAATGCTAAGCGTAGTGTGTGCCTTGATTAAAGATCTCGTGTTGCTCGGTCGTAGCGTGGCACGCTACATTGAGAAAAGATCCTCAGGCCGTCGTGGCGTGGGTAAGGGCTCTAAGAGCGCTTCAGCTACAGGTACCGTTGCCTTTAAGCCATGGCCTTTAGGTCGCATTAATACTGTTATTGTAGTAGCGGCGTTTATTAGCGCCTTAACTGGTACGCTTTCACAATTACGCACCCCAAATGTAGTTGAGCACACTGTCTATGTACGTGGTCTGCCACAGGCATTTGATGGCTACACTATTGTGCAACTTACTGACTTGCATATTGGCCCAGTTCTAAAGCGTGATTTTCTTGAGGGTGTAGTTAATAAGACCAATTCATTAGATCCAGATCTGGTCTTAATCACTGGTGATCTCGTGGATGGATCAGTGGCTGCTCTAAAAGATGAGTTTAAGCCTTTTGAAGATCTGCGTGCTACAAACGGTGTCTTAGCCGTAACTGGCAATCATGAGTACTACTCTGGCGCAAACTCTTGGGTCAAGACTTGGGAGGAAATGGGCGTTAAATTCCTGCGCAATGAAAGCGTTCTCATTAGCAAGGGCGCATTCTCTATTCAGGTGGCCGGTATTCCTGATATTCGCGGTGTAAATTTAGGTGAAGTCAAGGCAGACCCTGAGGCGGCTCTAAAGAACGTTATCCCATACAAGTACGGCAGCTACACAGCCATTAGCGCACCTGCAGCAAGCTCTCAGGGTACTGAGCAAGCCTTTAACGAAGAGAGTTTAGATGGCGCTGGTGCTACCTTTAGCATTAAGTCTCGCCCAATTTCCGGCATCGCTTCCGAGCTTAACAAGGCCGTAGCCACTATCTTTATGGCCCATCAGCCTAATGCTGTAGCTGAGCTTGATATCAAGGCCAATCTTATCTTAAGTGGCCACACTCATGGCGGCACTATGTTTTTCTTAAAGCCACTCATTGCCCACTTCAATGCAGGCTATGTATCTGGCATGTATGATCTTGGTAGAGGCTCGAGCCTTTATGTAAGCAATGGCACCGGCATTTGGTCAGGCTTCTCGTGCCGTCTCTTAGTGCCATCTGAGATCACCAAGTTCACCTTACGCCGCAACTAAACAGCAATTCAGCAGCTCGCAAGCGAGTAATACAGCAGCTATCAAGCTAGCAATCAAGCTGCCTGCAAGCGTGTAATACAGCTGCTCGTAAGCAAGCGATGCAGTTGCTCTCAAGCGAGTAATAAAGCTGCTTGCAAGCTAGCGAAGCTGCAGAAGATCAAGCGCGTATGGCAGCAAGAGATCATGAGTACAGGCACATAAGAGCAAGTGGCGGCAAAAGATAAAATGCAGCATGCTCATGCCTTAGATTACGGCGTAAATTCAAGTCGCTGAGGGATCGCTGCGAGAGTATTTAGCTTGATTAATTGATCTCTTTATCATCATAGCTGTAATGCTATGGCTGAAGTTTGCTAAAATAAATAGATTAGTGCCTGATGAACAGGCGTAATTATCACGCCGCTGTCAGGATAAGATTAATTTTTGACCCATGACAAAGATACAAAGAGACTAGGCAATAACAAGCTTTAGAGTATTGCTTGCGGCTATGGCTGCAGCTTAGCTTGAGTTACTTAGTCTTTAAGATCTTTGACATGCTACTTTGGAAAGAGAGCGCACCTTGTGTGTTTGCCTTAGGCTTGAAGCGCCAACAGTACTGTGATGTCCTAGTTTTAGGTTGCAACAGCTACAGCTAGGCTGCTTGAATGCGCTGAGCATGGCCTAGCAATGAGCGTTGTTAAGGACAACAGTGAGCTGTCTTTCATCATCTGCGAGGAAAAAATGTCCTATAAGATTCTGTGGTACTCATTACCTTCCTTACATGACAACAGCAACGGTGCAGCAATTCATAACAAGGTTATGCTTGAGGCTTTAGCTGCACGTGGTTTCCAAGTTAAGGCTTTAAATGCTTTAGTTGCTGATGATCCACAGGGTCTAAACGTATTTGAGCGTATTGCCAAGCAGGTAAATGCACAGCCTGATGCTAACTACATTCAGTTTACTGATACTGGTGTTGAGTACATCGTAGCTCGTACCAAGGGTCACGTATCTAACGACGTTACTGCAGAAGACCAAGGCAAGGTCTTTGATCTGTTTGTACAGTTCTTAGAGAAGTTCAATCCTGATGTACTTATCGGTTACTCAGGCGACTGCTTCTCTGCTTTAGTGCGTCATGAGGCTAAGGCTCGTGGTATTCCTGTAGTCTATGCTTTATGCAATGGCCTGCACCGCTCCTTTGCTTTCCCAGATTGCGACTTAGTCTTCACTCCATCTGAGGCTACTGCCAATATGTACCGTGAGGTAGACGGTATTGATGTTAAGGCCGTGGGTCAGTTCATCTACAAAGAGCGTGTCACTGTACCAAATCGTGATGTAGCTAAGGCTAAGTATGTAACCTTAGTTAACCCAACTCCTGAAAAGGGTTTAGCTATCTTTGCTAAGATCGCAGAGGTCTTTGCCCGTAAGCATCCTGAGCAGAAGTTCTTAGTAGTTAAGAGCGTAGGCGATTACTACAAGATCTTTAACCATATGCACAATGACGATGGCTCACGCTTCTTACCAGCTGGCATGGTCAACCTGCCAAACATCGATGTTGCTGAGCACACTGATGACATTCGCTTAGTTTACGATGTTACTAAGGTCTTAGTAACTCCATCTGTATGGCACGAGGCATGGGGCTGTGTAGCTACTGAGGCTACTTTCAATGGCATTCCAGTGCTCTCTTCAAAGAGTGGCGGTTTACCTGAGGCTGTAGGCGAGGGCGGTATTTTACTTGAGGCCCCAGAGAAGACCTTAAAGGACTTCTATCGTGTGCCAACCGATGAAGAAATTGCTCCATGGGTTGAGGCATTAGAGCGCTTACTGAGCGAGGATTGGTCAGAGCAGTGCAAGAAGGCATCTGAGCGTAACGATTTAAACCGCAGCATCGATCGCTTACTTGAGTACTTAAACCCAATCATGGAAAAGGGCTCTAAGGAAAAGGCTCCACTTGAGCGTTCATTCTTCTTCTCAGCAGAGACCATGAAGAAGCGTAAGGCATACTACATTGCCGAGGCTAAGAAGAACGGTGTTGAGCTTGAGACCAATACTCAAGAAGAGCCAAAGGCTCAAGAGCCAGCCAAGGATGCCCCAAAGAAGGCTGCAGCAAAGAAGACTACTGCAGCAAAGACCACCAAGTCAAAGGCTGATAGCTCCAGCGAGACCAAGGCTCCAGCTAAGAAGGCAACCACAGCTAAAAAGACTGTAGCTAAGAAGCCAGCAGCCAAGAAGACCGCAGCTGCCGCTGACAAGAAGTAATTATGCAAGCTCAGCAAGCATCAAGCGAGCGAGCATGCTTGCAAGTTCAGCAAGCAGCATGCAGCTAGCCAAATTAGCCTGCTAGGCTAACTTAGCAATTATGCTTCGTCACATGCCTGAGCAGTGCTATTCATGACAGATCAGTTGCCATGCATACGATGCGCTCTATAGCTAGCAGTAGCATCTAGCTCAAGGCTAAATACTAAAGAGGCTCCACCAATTGAATTGGCGGGGCCTTTTGCATTCTTAGGCACCAAAAGCATTGGTCGTTTCGACCAGTCCTCATTGAGGCTGTGCATCAAAATGCAGCTGCACAACGCTTAATGGATAAGCGATAGCTCTTAGCCAAGTTAAACTGCAGATATAGGCATTTAATATCCGCTATGCCGGGTGTAATGCTATTGCGGCTTACTCCATAAAGTCTAAAGTAATGTGTTTGGTATAGTGAAGAATGATGGCCATCTCCGTCAGATAGAAACGTTATGAAAATGATTTCATTAGCTCAAGACACTCAAATGCATAAGAACAACGCTTCTGCATTGCGTACATCTGCAGTAAAGAGCCGCATAAATGATGCGCAAAAGATGGAGCGCGATCTTATAACTGATGAGTTAGAACGTTGCACGGCAGCAAGCATCAGCAAAAGAGATAGGTTTAGCGTAGTGTCTTTATTTTCTGGTGCTGGCGGTATGGACTTAGGATTTATTGGCGGATTCGATTTTCTAAGTAAGCACTATGCGCAATTGCCGTTCGATATCATTTATGCAAATGAGCTGAGCCCTCATGCCTGTAAAACTTACCGTATGAATTTTGAGCATTCCATTATCGAAGGTGACATCTATGAGCACTTGGACGAACTGCCAGATCATGCTGACGTGGTGATCGGTGGTTTTCCATGCCAAGATATTTCGATTAATGGCAAGATGGCCGGTATTCAAGGCAAGCGTTCAGGTCTTTACAGTGCTATCGTTGAGGCAGTGCGTAGAGTTAAGCCTCAAGTCTTAGTGGTTGAAAATGTTGGCAGCTTGCTGATGAAGAAGCACAAATCATCCTTAGATAAGATCATTGCTGACTTCTCCAACTTGGGCTACCAAATCTCATATCAACTGTATAGTGCTGAACAATATGCAGTTCCGCAAACACGCGAGCGAGTTTTTATTGTGGGAGTCCGCCACGGTGTTGCTCCATTTTGCCCGCCTCAACCTATAGCCTCTAAACCCATAACAGCTCAAGAGGCACTTAGTGACCTTGAAAACAAAGCAGAAGATAAGGCGTTTTCACACGTGTGGAGTAAGGCTAAGGTGAGTGGTGAGCAAGGCAACCGCAGGTTGCTTGCTAATAGACCTGGCTATACCATTCGAGCTGAGTGCCATGGCAATATTCAGTTTCATTACAGCCTCTCTAGGCGCATTTCTATGCGCGAAGCAGCGCGTCTTCAATCCTTTCCTGACTCGTTTACTTTTGCTTGCGGCATTCGTGAAAGTGAGCGCCAAATCGGTAATGCCGTCCCACCGGTGCTAGCTTGGTATATTGCACGCTCAGTCTTAAATACTCTTACTGCCTCCAAACAATGCGGAGGGAAGTTCCCTTAGCTTGATCTTTTGCCATGATCTTGGTGATCCAATCTCAAGGGCCCGGACGTCTGCTCGTTCTTAAAAGCTCTAATCTAAATGCTCTGGGTTGTGAATTGGTTGAGCTGTGATCTTAATTAGTTAATCTGAAAGCTCTGATCTTAATTATCTAGTCTGAAAGGTCTGATCTTGAGTGCTTGAGTGGCATGATCTTGTTACGTACGCTTGCGGCGATCTTGATCGAATAACTTGAGATCTAGCTCACCTTGTGATCTTTGAGGGCGGTGATCTTATTTCTTTTGCCATGAGGCGGCAACAGCGGCAAGGTGGTGGCAAGGTAAATTATGGGGCGGCAAAGATTGCAAAGAGGCTTTTTTATCTACGTTTAGTTGGTGCTAGTGCTGATAGGCTATGGTTTTGAGGCGATCTTAAAGGATGGCAAGGGCGCTTATGAGGCGCGGTGATCTTTTGGTGTTTTGGTTATTTGGCGGCAAAGAATGCCGTTAAAGACGCGTGATCTTATGATCTTGGTATGTGATGGCAAAGGGCATAAATATCGGGTTTGCACAAAAAGATTAAGTTGTTTTGTAAATGGCACGTCATGTGCAAAACCTAGAGTACTTCTGCTTCCCTCAGAAGTATTTAAAAATTAGGAGACAACTATGTCAAGCGCCCTTATCAATGCGGTTGGCTCACCAAATGTCAGGGAAAATTGGTGGGACAAGAGTAATAAGATTGATGGGTTTGCACAATCACCAATGTCCGAGGTGTTCGGTACTGAGGCAAGCAGTGGAACTTCCTTCTCTGCTAGTCTTGAGAACATCTTAGCCCGTGCTGAGGATATTTCTGCTGCCGACGGTATGAATATCAGTCGTGCTGCACCAACCACAGTAACTGGTGAGGCTGTAACCTTTGAAGAACTTATCAACTCAGAAAATGCGCAGATAAGAGAATTTGCAGTCTTAGATCAGCAACCGCTGTCACCAGATTGGTCTGTCTTAAAAGCTCAGAATCCAGTAACTCCGAGCAACTTTAAGGCACTCAATGGTTTATCAGATGGCTTAATGCTATCGCAGCGCTTTGCTAATGCTTTGTACGCCGTTTAGCGAATGAAGTAGCTTAATAAGCTATGCCATTTGCTTGTATAAAGTAAAGATGGCAATGCTTTTACGCTGATCGGGCAAATATTCTCTTTGACGGCATTTACATGCTGTAAAGAGTGTTCATAGTTTTCTACTGCAGGCAAATATACAGACACTAAAGATCTATCTATCGTAAGATTGAGCAGGTCTTTGGCGTTTATATAAGTTGCCAACAGAATCGACTTTATCTGACAGAAAATGGCAGTGAAAGCTGTCCCTGGGCAATTGCTGTCAGACTAAGGTGCCTTGTGGCACTTTAGCTGTCGAATAAAGCCATTAAACTATGCACGCAGCAAATGCTCTTACTGCGCATGGTGTCTTTTGGCACTTTGCGCAGCAAGAACTTTGCACTCCAAAGCGCTGCTTTTGTGCCTGCCATGCGCAATGCTCAAAAGCAGTAGCCTTGCTTTCGTGTATGTTTATGATTCTGCGAGATCTTTGAAGCTAAAGATCCTTGCCAAGCCATTTTAGGCAAGCCTTGCAACATCTTGTTACACATGCAATGAGATGTTTTGGCAAGGCTCTTAAGCTTACTCAATACCCCACCAAAAAGGTTGCCTAGCAGCCTTTGCCGTGGGGTTTTGTATTTTTAGCCCACCACATTTTCTCGCAAGCTTCATCACGCAAGCCAGACCCCACTGCCACGAGCCAGCCAAGACCGCCAATCACAACGTGCCAGCTACGCAAGTTCCAACTAGACCAATCAATTCAAAACTCGCTAAATTCCCGCAAAATCGAACAAACTCGACTACATTCGGTCAAAAAGTCGCTAAAAATCGTCCAAAACCGCCAAAACGACCAAACAACTGCACATCACAATTGACGGCTTGTAACAGCTAACACTGCAGCTGTTAAACAGATGCAGACAAGTTCGTTCAAGCAAGAACTTAAGGCCAAGCCTAGAACTATGCTTGAGCTACATCCAGAAGCCCAAGCTATATCCTTGCTATCGAAAGTCCTAGCCATTGCCAAAGCCTAGCTAGTGTCCAAATTACCACGATTAACTACCTCTCTCACCAAGAGAGCTATGTTTGGCCAAGCCGCTAAAGATCCATGCTCGTTACTTGAACATTGTGGCTAACTCTAAAGTGCGTAACGGATGCAAAGTGCCATAGCAGGGAAAACCCTCTTTACTCCCCAGCACTAAACTGCATTGCACACCATTGCACTACACTGCACTGTATTGCAATGCAGGGCATGCTGTAGTCTGGCTGGAGATGAAGAGTTTAGCACTAGACCACGCACTCTATTACTTAATTGCTTAATGACAGGCTGGTGCTGCTTGTCTAGATGGTTTTATGTGGCAGGCTCAAGAGGGAGAGTTAGCTTGTATGAGACTCCTCATTACAATGCAAATGCATTGAGGATAGGTAATTAAGGCTACATTGTGATAGGCTGATGCATATATGTTGCTGCAGAGTCTATTGCTAGGCGGCACACTATGAGTTTTTTGTACTGAGGGTGAAAAGATGGACTTGCTTGAGCTTTTACAAACAAGATATACCACCAAGCATTACGATGCCTCTAAGAAAGTAGATGAGGCGCTGATGGATAAGATCATGGAGTGCGTACGCTTAACTCCAACCTCAACTAACCATCAGCCATACCACTTCTTTGTTTTAAGTGGCGAAGCCAAGGATGCGCTGCGTCCAGGCATTAAAGACTTCAACATGTCTCGCTATGACGATAGCACTTACGCTGTGGTTATCGCCAACTTAAAGAGCCTCTCTGAGAGCCATTTAGAGGCCGTACTTGAGGCTGATGAGAAGGCTGGTAGATTACCAACTGCTGAGCTTAAAGAGGCTCAAGCTAAGTCCCGTATGTTCTTTGCCAACTTACATATGGAAAACGGCGACTTTAATGAGTGGGCTTGCAAGCAAGCTTATATGGCCATGACCACTATGGTCTATGCTGCAGCAGCCTATGGTGTAGATAGCACCATGATGGAAGGCATCGACTATGGTAAGGTAGATGAGATCTTAGAGCTCTCTAAGAAAAATCTCACCACCTCCTGCGTCGTAACCTTTGGTTACCGTGCTGAGAATGACTCTAATCAGGTTAACATTCGTCCAAAGTCCCGTCTGACTATAGAGCAGCTGGTCACCAAGCTCAAATAAGCTATCAACAGCCACCTCAGCTAGCGATCTCTAGGCAAGCTACAGCCACTTAAGCACCTTTAGTTATGAGAGTGCATGAGTCTTTAGCAATGCATTATGAGCGAGCCTAGCACTCATAGCTAGCAGCTGAGGTGCAAGCTCAAAGAGCTAGCTTACTTATGCTTGGTAAAGTGCCCATTGCAGCGTGAGTAGCTCCAATAAGCTGCTTATATAGAGAGCTTGCCTGAGTAGCTTAATGAGAGCTATCTTGCAGAGGTATGCCTGAGTCTAAGCTCTGATCTTTGCTAAGAGCGAGCTTGCTTCTTATAGCGAAGTGGCGGTGAGTTAAAGTAGGCGCAGTGCTGCTTAGTTATAAGCTGTATAGGCAGTGCTGCTTAGATATGCGCTGGATAGGCTGTGCTGTTAGGCATGGGCAAGCCGTGGCTGTATATGAGCTATGCAGGCGGCTTAGAGCTCGTGGGCTTATGAGTAGCTAGATAAGAAAAAAGCAGATTGTTTGGGGACGATCTGCTTTTTTGATGCCTACTAATTAACACGAGCGCTAAGACATGAGGCCTTTGCTAGTTTTTGCTCTTTTGTGGTGGCCTCATGGCTGATTCTGATTGGATTTGCTGGCGTTGGCTTTTTGCTTTGGATTATTAGATAGCGTGCAGTTTGTGGCCAAAGTTGCGCTTAGAAAAGAGCTTATGGTCGTATTTGTACTTGAGACCTACGGCAACTAAAGCTGCAGCAAACTGGCTAGCAAAGACAGCCCACCACACGCCATATTGTCCTAAGAATGGAGGTAAGATCTGCAAGAAGATGAGCAGCATAATGGCCTCCATATATGTGAGCACGTATGAGTACTTGTTAAACTCTGTAGCATAGAAGCACTCAGTGGTCACACGAATAATGGCGATAAAAGGTAAGCCGAGAACAAAGATCGGCATGACGTTGGCAACTTCAATACTTACTTCATATGAAGCACCAAACAATGGGCCGCAGTAATCGCGCAAGAAAAAGAGCGCACCACCGCCAATGAGGGCAAAGAGCAGGGCATTTTTATAAGCAAGATTGCGGGTAAAGAACAAAGCAGTAAGCTTATGGGCACCAAAATAGTGGCTAAAGAGCGGCTGTGCACCTTCACCCACGGCCTGCAGGATCATCGTAATCACACAGATGATATAGGCAAGTACTGCATACACAGCAATAGCGGTATTACCACCATAGATACCCGAGTAATTGTTAATGATAATGAGGATGACACAAGGGCTAATGGTAAGACCAAATGGCGCTATTGAGATGCGTACTATAGGCGCATAGAGCTTAAGCTGCTTAATGATATTGAAGTTTAGGAAGAGATCTCTTTTGTAGATCATGTAGCCAAAGGCAAAGACAAAAGCACTACTCTCACCAACGATAGTTGCTAAGGCTGCACCTGTAAGGCCCCAATCAAAGACAAAGATAAAGAGCCAATCGAGCACGATATTGGTAATAAAGCCGGTGATCATAGCCCACATAGCGATCTTGGCATAACCAAAGTTACGCACTAAAGGTATTACGCCTGTACTAAACACGGGTATAAAGGCGGCATAGGCGATCACTATAAGATACTCATAGCACATGTCAGCTAAGGTATCGCGAGCGCCTAAGAGGAAAATAATTTCATCCAAGAAAGCCATGATTACAATAGTGTAGAAAACACTAAAGGCTAAGAGCAGATTAAAGGTGGCAGCAACATTGAGCTTAGCATTACTCTTATCCCCTGCACCTGAGCAAATAGAGTAGCGCACAGCACCACCCATGCCTATGCCAGTACCAATGGCAAGAAACAGGGCAGTAATGGGGTAGGCAACATTGATTGCAGCTAAACCTGCATCGCCAACTGCGTGTCCTACGAAGATGCCGTCCACAATTGCGTACATGCCGCAGAGCATGAAGGCAAAGAGTGATGGGATGACATATGAGTAGAACCTACGCCTTAACATTTTGATCTCCTTGTGCCGACGTCTATTCTGAGTGAGGGAAGAAATAGTAAGACGGGGCGTAGATGATGGAGACTTACGCAAGCTATAAGCTATGCAAGACCTTTAGATACAAGCACGAGCATGGCTACTTAAGCTTATGCTTGCGGGGGCACTTAGCATCAAAGCAAAAGCATGGCTACATAAGCTTATGTCTGCTAGGACACTTAGCATCAAAGCAAAGTGCTGCAGCTAAGTTAAAGGTATGAGCTTACTTATAAGCCTAGAGCCAAAGGAAAGTCCACAGTGCGCTAAAAATACAGTGCATCGCATTAAGTCGCACATGAGCGGCCTAGATTAGCGTGCACTCTTGTAAGAGAGCTGCTGCGCCTTGTAAGCTCGCATACAAGCTAATGTGCGTAAGCTAAGCTTGCTTGGCATTATGCTGTGGCATCGTGTGGCTGCTTGTTGCTCTAAAGATAAGCGCATGGCTATGCTTTGGAGCAAGGACTAATGATGCCCCGCTTAGGAACATGGACTAGTGATGCCCCAAAGTGCTATGGATAACTGTAGCTAGAGTTAAGGTACTTAACATCTTGGCTGATCTTAAGAGTGCTTAAGCTTCTTTATTGGAGCCCTTGGCTTTAGTCTTAGTAGTTTGCGTAGACTTCTTCATATGACGCAGACGTTCGGAGAGCAAGATGTTGAACTGTTTTTGGATCTGAACAAAGATATTGAGCTGTTCAGGATTGAATGAACCAAAGATTTCGCGTTCAGCAGTCAATAGCGGACCTAACGTATCTTGTGCGTATTTCTCACCTGTTTTAGTGAAATGCAGTGTCTTAGATCTGCCATCGAGCTTTGATGGGCGAGTGGTTAAGACACCTTGGGATATTAAGTCTCTAATCACACCATTAACTGTCTGTTTAGACATGCCTAGGCCTTCTGCAATGTCCTTTTGACAAAACTCAGAGGTCTTATCACTTGAGGCATCACGAGAGGCTGGCAAACGAATCATGGCATAGAGCACCATCATATGACATGGTGTAATGCCGAGCATGTTAGCCCAGGTATCGTAAATTGAGTTATTGCGACACCAACAAGCGGTTACATCGCCAAGAACTTCTTCAAGTGATGAAGTGTGATTATCTTTAAGTTCAGAGGTCATCCAATTGTCCTGAGCTAATGCAAAGAAACCTACACATATTAAGCAAGCAAGATTGCAGCTTTTTAGTTGCTACAGAACTATATCTTACTTAGTAATTCGGGCCCTTGTTGTTATCGGATGCAAAGCTAGAGGGTAGAGCCGTTTGTATACAAAGCATAAGGCCGTACCATTGCTTTTGCCATAGTGCCCTGAGCCAAGACAAGCAAAAAATATTGTCTAAGCTCAAAGTAGGTTCATTGTACACCACACGATTAGCCTAAATCTAAGAGATTTACATACGTGTGACAAATCAGAGAAATATAGGGATTTTTCTAAACCGATGTGCATGATAGTATTAAATTGTACTAGATTCAATATCTATTACGACTAAAAATATCTACTACACTTACTAAACTAGATCGAAACTTTGCAAGTTTGTAACTTTCGCTCTAATACGTAGCAAAAATGCCATGTAAAACCCGGCAAAAGCACCCCAATAAGTCATCTACCCAAAAAGTGCACCTGCCCATAAAAAGCCATCGCTAATCACATTCAGCTCGCAAGTTAGGTGTAATGTGGCACTAAAGATACGCGCCTCCAAGCCATGCCCATCGTCAGCAGCTACAGCCGCTGCCGCTGTCGCCATTAATCTAGCTGAATCTAGAAAGCTGAGCTCTTACTGCAGCTAAGTCTTATGCAAAATAGACGTACAAACGATTGTTATTGACCATCATGAGCGGCGTACACAGGATGATTAGTGACCATCAGGAACGGCTTACAAAGGATGATTTATGAACGTCAGGAACCGTGTAAAAGGATGATTAATGACCGTCAGGTGCGGTGTGCAGCTAGGTCTTGGCAAAATCTAAAGACAAAGACAAAGCCATTGCAGGTAGCGATTTGCACTGTTACTGATGTTTGTCTTGGGCAAGGCCTAACGTAGGCGTAGGCGTAGACGTTACGAAGCAACAGCAAAGGGCAGTAGCCTAAGAAAGATTAGCAGCCTTGATACGTGCAGGCTGATGGCTTTGGAAAGAAAGTGTGTAGCTGCAGTTGCTTAATCATGTGCTTTATCATGAATGGACTAGGATAGTAAGATCTGGGCATCGCGTCTGGGTACATACACAGGTCTTAGCAGAGCTATGGCTTTTACTTGCTGCACAAGATGGTGGCTAGGCAAGATGAAGTGGTTAGGACTTCATACATGGATGCGCAACATGCGTTTTGCCTCTGTGGTATGAGCTGCTCTACAGCGTGGTCATGCTGTATGAAAGATCGCAGATCGCCGAGGAAAGAAGTAAGAATTAGCGCGTAAAGTGTGAGGTGGTGTATAGTTTGAACAGGCAAACGCTCATTGCAAGCACTCAAGCAAGATCATTGCTTAGATCAAAGCTGTATAATGTGCACTGCAAAAAGCCTAGGGACTAGTTAAGTTTTGGTCGTAGGCTTAGCCTTTAGTAGCACTCAAGCGTTAGTTTTTTAATAGGCACTAAAGGCAAGGATGCAGTATCAAGCTGCATAATTAATTGCTAAAGGGCATTGTGCTTTTTAGGCAAATTATCGATTAGCTGCGCTGCCATTGAAGCTTAAGTTACTTAGCTTTTAATCTTCAATGCGTGCGGGCGCAATCAGGATCCGTTTATAGAGGCTTCAGCCCTGAATAGCACTTCATGGGTAAGACCATGGTCGATCCTGTTTAACTAAAAAAGGTGTATTCATGTCTGCTGAGTTTTTATCTGTTCATCCTGATAATCCACAGCCACGCTTTATTAAAATGGCCTGTGAGATCTTAAGAAATGGCGGTGTCGCTGTAGTTCCAACTGATTCAAGCTATGCACTGTGCTGTCTGATGGAGCAAAAGAACGCCATGGAGCGTATTGCTCGTATTCGTAAGATCAGCAAGAACCACAACTTCACTTTAATCTGCCGTGATCTTTCTGAGATCTCCACTTACGCTAAGGTAGATAACAATGTGTTCCGTCTGTTAAAGGCTAACACTCCAGGTGCTTATACCTTCATTCTGCCAGCTACTAAAGATGTACCTCGTCGTGTGATGAACGAAAAGCGTCGCACCATTGGTATTCGCGTACCTAAGTTCACCATCTTAGAAGCCTTACTTGATGAGCTCAACGAGCCATTAATGAGCTGCACTTTAATCCTGCCTGATGAAGAGGTAGCTGAGCACGATCCAGTAGCCATCAATGACAAGATCGGCTCAATCGTAGACGTGATTGTAGATGGTGGTGAGCTTTATCCAGAGTCTACTACTGTAGTGGTCTTTGATAACGGCGTGCCAGAGGTTCACCGTGTAGGCCGTGGTGATCCAACCCCATTTGAATAATTAGATCTCAAAACCAGATAAGATGGCCTAAGCTACCAAGCCCGCCGTCAATCTCAAAACCAGATCCGATGGCTAAGCTACCAGGCCCACCATCAATCTCAAAACTAGATCAGATGGCCTAAGCTACCAAGCCTACCATCAATCTCAAGCCCCGCTTCTAGTGCAAGCTAAGCGGGGTTTTTCATGTTTCCAATACGTCACCACAAGAGTGAAATAGTCTTAGACCACCACTGCCGCAACTATAATGCGCGGGCGCTGCAGCAGCTTCTATGGGCTACCACCATGATCCACATAGCAATGCTAAAAGGCCAGGATGTAGCAATAAACGCGGCTTTGCGTAAGTCTATGCAAAGAAATGAGTAAGCTGTGCCATTGCCTGATGCTCAATAAGTATATTGATGCCGATGGAGATCAGTACGAGAGCTCCTAAGACATTTAAGATTGGGTCTATAGATTTTAAGGTAGAGAGAATCTGACCCATAAAGTAGCCAAGCAAGGACAGAGCAAAGCACACAAGGCCAATAACAATCGCGCTCAGCCAAATGGTATTGCCAACTAAGCCGTATGAGACACCAACAGCTAAAGCATCGATAGATGTGCCAATGGCCATTGAGATTAAAGAAATAAGTCCAACATGCAGCAGGGCATTACTTTGTGGCTGCGATGATGAAGTGTCTGATGGGTCGTTTGCTTCCTGAGTTCGTTGCTCAAGATAGGTGCTAAATGCTTCTTTGAGCATATTAGCGCCCACACCAGCCAAGAGCACGAAGGCAATCCAGTGATCTACTGCAGCTAAGGTGTTTTCAAGTTGTTTACCAGCAAAGAAGCCAATGACGGGCATTAAGAACTGAAAGAAGCCAAATGTTAGTGCAACCGTAAGTCCGGTGACGATACGTGAAAGACGATTAGTGCTGCTCTTACCAGTGATGATCGAGCACACTAGGGCGTCTACAGCTAAGGCAAAGGCCACAATCAATATTTCAGAAAACGACATACGACACATCCACAACTTGGTTGCAACTCACCAACGCCTGCCATTATAGAAAACACCTCTTAAGAAACAAGCAAAATATCACCGAGCAGTCATAGGATTTGATGATCTTAAGAGGTCAAGGATTTAGCCCAAGCGCATGTAACTCAAGCTTCAGCAAAGCTATAAGCAACAAGAGGGCGCAGCCAATAATGATTGCATAAGCAATAGTTGGCCACGTAAGAAAGCATGGCAGAACAGACGAGAGCTACAAGACGCAGTAACAAAGGGTTGAGCCACAGGGTAGAAAAATAGACTCGACAGCTCTCAGCTAGCTGCACCAAAGCACTATAACTGCAAAGCCAAAGCAATGAAGTATGGTTATACCAAGGTAGGCATCAGAATACACATGGCATGGTAGGCAAGGCGCAAGAAACAAATTCTTTACCCTCAGCGCAGGGCGCAAATCGTGTCGTAATCTCAGCTTAGCTTAAGTCCATATCGTCATGAATAAGATGGTGCGCCATGAATATGAGTTACGGCATACAGCTACAAAAGCCGTTAAAGGCGAGAAAAGCAAAGTAGAACTGATGCTTCAAAATAGGACAACACTGTATGTGGATATGAATGTTTAAGAACGCAGCTGCATACTTATGAATTTGATAAATAAGCTAATTGTACGCATTATTCTTAAGCGCGAAAAAATGTGAGATCACACCCAAAGATCTTAAAACAAGGGATCGCAAGCACCACTTTTGTGACATCACGCATTGGTTTTGAGCATTAACGTATCCATAATGGGCAATACAAAAACGACTTTACGATGACTATCTGTCGCTTTGTTGCAAGATGGTCGCGTTAACTATTGTTGCTTTTGCAGTCTTTGAAGCAAAGTCTCTGGTGTGAGTTTAGAAAGTGAATCTAAACCAACATAAGATCTCTTTGATACCAAACTTTGCTTTTGCTCAGTACTTAGTGTGGAAACTACAAGCTTTAGCGCTTAAATAGTTTGGTACTGATGCACACCTGCAAGATTAAGCTAACAATCAAGCATTTAAGCCTATAGCCACGCAATTGCAGTTGTCTTATTAGGCTTAACATAAGGATGTACTTTTAGGTCAACATCAATCGTTTAGAGCTAGACTCTGATGCTGACCTGCAGCACCCTTTGTGCTGATGTTATAGCACAGACACAAAAGTCTGAAGACTAAGCAGCGATGTACTGCCAAGTTCGCTATGTACGACATAGTAACATCGCAGTGTCGTGTGCCCGATTCGAAAATCATGTGTAAGGCTTCGTTTTGCCAAGGCCGTCTAGCATTAGCTATTCGCTTTTTACGCTATGCAGCGATGGTCTGGGGCTCGGACTGTACAAACTTATACTGCTTGCCTAGTCAGGCAGCCATGTCTCTAGTGCCAATATGTATAAGTTTGTTCAGGCCGCGCTCTCAAAATGAAGCCATTCCTACCCATAAATAACCCATCGCCCGCTCACAAAACCACCAAACAAGCTACTGACTCAATAACAAAACATAATCAAAATATGTGACGTTTCAATTTGGTAGTATGTTAAGAAAATCAATTGGATGACTACTGAGACACCACTATAAAATCACTGCGATTGAGTAAATGAAACAAGACTGCAGTACTCTTAGTTATGCCTGCATGAGTAGCATTGTCTGCAGTCACAAGTGAGAGGGGGCAATGAGTTGAGAGCAGCAACTGTCAGAGGGACTTATGAATAGCCACAGTAAGCATGAGTGGTACATTAGGCATAGATATGTACTACAGTGCGCTAGTAAAACTTCACTGACGCCAAGCGATCAACCAAACTCTAAGTGAAGAGCAGGTATGAGTCCGAATAGCGAACACTATCCTAGTATGCTAAGGTCAATCATGGGCAAGGTGATGGCCAAAAGGCGTGTGCAGGTAACTGCGATGAAGTGAATACCAAAGTCATGCATTGCAATGAGATAAGCATTGAAAGCAGTGTATTGATGCATGACAAACGCCTGGAGCTCCGGAAAATAAGTAAAGGACAAGGTTTTTGCAGCTATTCAATGATGATTGCAATGTTATAAGTAGGTAGTAGTTAAGAGGAAGATTGCCTGCAAAAGGGCCTTTATCTGCTGAGTAAAATGTCCACTCATGGAAGAACAGTTGTTAAAAGTTATTGTTATATGGCAATAAAACTAGGTAGATATGCTTATAAATTCGCTTGAAAACACAAGGCTTTGTATTGAATGCGTATAAAAAATATGCTAGGGGGGGGGGTGATTTATTTGAGATGCGCCAAACTAAAGCATGCACTTTGTCTATATCGCAAAAATCCTTCTGCAAGACAGTCACAAAAACTCGTGATTAAAGTGAAACGCTAGAAGAAGACTGGTCAATATACCAATCCTAAGTTTGCAAAGATGTCCGCTTTCCTAAAGCAAGATGTCATGCCATAAAACATAAGGACTAGGGCTTGACTCAACATAATGAGCGCTATTGCTTTTATGTTGTTCCATGCTCAGCACTCTAAGGTATATGACCTCCCTCCTAAAGTTACGCATAGTCTTATCTAGCAACCTTTCATGAAGTCTTTGCTCTAAGTCGCTATAGACGCCAAACATACATATATAAGGCGATTTGCGCTGCATCAGCATCATTAACAAAGCACATGATGTCTTCCGCTCAAGGAAATGCAGTCTAGCCTCCAAATCGCAAACAAATCAAATCAATAAAGCTTACATAGAATGAAGCAAACCAACAACGCCATTAAGTTCTTAATGGCTCAATACCGTGCTATCTTCAAGAACGCTAACATCGCTATGTTAGCTGCTATGGCAGCTGCCGCTTTAGCAGCTGGCCAAGCACAGGCAGATGATCTTACTGTAACAAATTGGGGTGATGCCACAGGAGACACTATCACTGTTGGTGGCACTTCCCCAACCTATGGAAAAATAGATTTAACTGCTGCTGCCGATGAGGACAAGGCTAACAATAATAGCTTTAAATTAACCATCAAGGGCGGAGATGAGAACAAGATCAATGGCGCTGCTACCGATAAAGGCTCTTTTACTGCTGCAAAAGGTACATTAGTCATTGAAGGTGCTGATGCTGCCGGTACAAAGCTCATTATCGGCGATACACAAGGTGCTAAGGCTACTTTTGGTACAGTATCAGTTAATAAAGGTACTGTTGATCTTAAGAAGGGCACTCTTACCGCTGGTACTATCAACTTAGGTGTTGAGGGTACTGCTGCTGGTACTTATGTTGCAATTGTTGACATTGCTGGAGGTACCTTAGGTAATAAAGCAGATGATGCTCAAAAGATTGCTGCAAGCACAATCAATATCTTAGATGGCGCAAAGGTTTCTGGTAAGGCTGCAACATCTACAATCGCTGGTAAGGTTGTAATGACTGGCGGCGAGTTGATCTCTGATAACACTCAAAAGCTCATAATTGACGGCACCCTTAACGCCACAGGTGGTAAGCTCACCAACAGTGGCTCATTAGTTTTAAACGGCGATGCTACTTTCGGTGGTGAACTTACATTAGATAATAAGGGTGCTATAGATTTCGCTGGCGCTAAAAAAGGTGAGACCCAGACTCTTACCGTAACTAAAGACATCTTTGAGAATAAGCTGTTTAAAGACGGCGGTATGGTATCTGGTGCAGGTACTGCTGGCGCAAATTACAAGATCAAGGTCGACGGCACAACTGACAAGTCTGCTGTAGATTTAACCAAGCTCTTTAGCAATGATGGTGCAATCGATAATAACGACTTCAATTTTACAGCTGGCAATCGTATTGTTGAGGCAGACCATGCTACTTTTGGCAATGGCAAGTACGACGCAACCGTACAACTTACCGTAGGTAATTTAACAGCTGGTAAGAACAATGCTTTCTCAATCGACAAAGGTGTCGTTGAGGTTAAGAACTCTCTGAAGGTTGATGGCCTAGCTGATAATGGCGTGCTAACTGCCAAATCTGGTTCTTTAGTTTTAAATGGCACAGGCGCAGAACATGAGGTACTTGCTAAGAGTATCGTACTTAACGCTGATACAAACAATGCTGACGCGGCAAAACTAAATGTAACTGGCGGTACTTGGTCTGTAAATGATTTAACCCTTACCAAGGGCCGTGCAACTGTTGATAGCGGCTCGAAACTTGTTATCAATGGCGAATTAACCACAACTACTAGAACAAGTGCAACAGATGGTGGCTTATTAACTATCAAGGGCGCATCATATGTTGATGCTTCTGGTGCTAAGAAGCTGACCCTTGTTTCAGGTGGTTCTGGCTTTGAGAAGACCGTAAGCGTTGAGAGCGGTTCTACTCTCGAGCTGAATGCTAAGCAAGTCTTTTCATTAAGTGGTGAAACCGCAACTTTAACAGACGGTAGTGGCACTGGTGAGCATAAGGTTGAATTGAAGTCTATTGCTACTGACAAAACCTCAACCTTAATGTTTGATACTACTGGATGGGACAACTTCGAGATCACAGAAAATCAGTATAAGTCATTAATTGAGAAGCTCGGTACTAACACTGCAGTTGCTGGCTTTATTAGCTTTATTGATGCTAGCGGCAACGCAATTGGTCTCAAGGGCATGTCTAGCGAGTCTAAGATTGAGCTCGATAAAGTGCTCCCTGGCGATATATACAATGGCGCTACTGGTACTACTGCTACAGGTAATTTAGATAAGAGTGTATTCCTTGGTAACATCAATGTAACCACAGATTCTGGTTCTCTTGCTATAGCAAATGATACCGCTTCTGTTCTTTATAAAGCTGATAAAGACGGCCACTTAGTTTCAAATAACAAGGGTGCTGCTAATGTTGTTCTTTCTGGTACAGCAAATCTTACTTTAGCTGGTCAGGGCGATGTTGGCGCAATTGATTCAGATACAACAGCTACCGGCACTCTCAACATCGGCTACTCTTCAAAGGAAGCAGGTGTAGTTACCGCTAAGACTGTTGGTGCTGACAAGGGTATTGCTAGCCTGAACATCCAAAAGGGTGGTCTTGTATTAACAGCAAAGAAAGAAGCAGACACAGATCCTGAAGTACAATTAAAGACTAACAAACTTTCATTAGCTCAAGGAACTTCTTTAACTGCTAAGGGTCAAGCAATTGTTGTGTCCTCTGCCGCTCAAACTGGATCTGCAGAAATCTTCGGCGACTTGACTGCTAAGTCATTAACTCTGAATACTAGTGGCGGCAAGGCAACAACATTTAACATCGCAAAGGGCGCTTTAGTAGACGTTGATGCCTTAACCCTGCAGCAAAGCGGCAGCCTCTTTGTTGGTGAGAATGATGGTACTACCACTTCTTCAGCAACTTTAGAAGTTGGCAAGCTCACTTTAGCTAAGGGTAGCTTAATTGTTGATCCTGCAATGACTGACACAGCATCAATCGCTGCTGTTAAGGATCTGTCTGCAAAGGACTCTAACGGTGATGCTCAGGTACTTGATGGCAAGATCGCTGTAGGCCAAAACTCAGCTGTGGGTATTGGTTTCGATACTCGTGCTGAAGTTGAGCAGGTTCTGACTCAGGCTGGCTTAATGGCTGACCACAAGTTCATCAACACACCAGAGTCAGTTAAGGGTGCCTTAATCCTCAACAACGCTATCAACGTTGCTTCAGGCAATGGTGTTCTTATCGACACTTCTAAGACTGCTGCTGATTTATCTACAGGTGTAACTGCTGATAAGTTCCAGATGGCTGGCAATGCAGCACTGATCGTAAATGACTCTGTCTATAAGCGTGTTAACGGCAAGCTCGAGGGTGTGGCTGTAACCTTAGCAAATGGTGCAGCTAACTCTGTGACTGCTGATGCTACTTCAAAGGTTATCTTAAACGGTGACTTTGATGCCAACGACGCTGGTGTACAGATCTTCGCTGGTAGTGGTCCAACTGTAAATGCAGTATCTGGTGATATTGCTTTTGAAACTGCCAATGGCGTTCTGAGCGGTAAGATTGATTCTAAGGGTCAGATCGGTTCAATTACAGTTGATAAGACTAAGCTTGATAGCAAATTCTTAACTGTATCTGCACCAGTTCGTGATCTGCTGAAGACTGCCATCATGAACCAGGGTGGTGTAATTGATAAGGGCCAGATCGGTGGCAAGTTCTTATCTCAGGTAGCTAATAACATCACTGATTCTAGCGGTGTTGCTGCTGATGCTGCAGCTCACGCTGCAACTTATGCTGGTGCACAGCAGGCTGCTGTAGTATCCGTAACCACCATGGCTGATGCTATGTTTGGTCGTGTTGGTGCCGTAGGCGTTGAGGCTGCCTCAATTGCTGCTACTGGCTCACAGGCTAACGGCGGTGTATGGTTAACCCCAATGTACAAGTCCATGGACGCTGACGGCTTCAATGCTGAGGGCGCTTCTTATGGCTCAGACGTTGACGCTGCTGGCGTAGCATTCGGTGCTGATACTGTAAACGGCAACATGCGTTTTGGTGCTGTATTCAACATCGGCTCTGGTGATGCTGAAGGCAAGGGCAATGGTAACGGCCTGAAGGACGAGTTCGACTACTACGGCTTTGGTATCTACTCAGCAATGGGCTTTGGTAACTTTGCTTTAGTTGGCGACGCTTCCATGACCGTAATCTCTCACGAGGTTGAGGGCTTAGGTCTCAAGGGTAAGGCTGACACCACTGCAGTAACCATGGGCGTAACCGGTCAGTACACTGTTGCAACCCCAGCTGTTGATGTAACTCCACATTTAGGCGCACGTTTCATTCGACTGAACACCGATTCATACGATTTAACTTCTGCTAACGGTGTAGTTGGTACTACTGACTTTGACGTTCAGAACGTCTTCTCAGTACCTTTAGGCGTAACCTTATCTAAGGCATTTGTTGCAGGCGGCTGGTCATTAGCTCCAAGCGCTGATTTAACTATTGCTTTCAACACTGGCGATACCGACGCTAACTCAACCACCCGCTTCACTGGCATCAACCAGAACTTAGACTTAACTGCTGAGGTTCTTGATGAGGTTCAGTACGGCTTAACTGTTGGCTTAGGTGCTCAGTACGGTGCATTCGGTACCTCATTTGGTATCAACTACACTGGTTCTGAGAACACTGATGCTTTCGGTGTTAACGCTCAGTGCCGTTACATGTTCTAATCTAGCCTTCATGGCTTTGATTTGAAAAAACCATACTTATCTAGAGATCGCGCTCTAAGCTCAAGTCCTTGAACTAGGCGCGGTCTTACTAAGCGATCATGACTGATGTTGGGGATAGAGCATCAGTTGGGGTCGCTTTTTTCGTTATTAGAAGAGTAAAGCTGCTATCTTTGGTTTACATGAACATTACCGAAGTAAGCGGCTGCCATTAAGTTTTGCAGATTTAATAGTGCTAGTTGTCACTGTGTTAGGACTGTTTAAACCGTAAGTAGACAAACAAAAATTTCAAAATTAACGCTACATCATGTTCATATTGACCATTAATGTGTAGAAATGTAGCTTGAAATTATAGATAAATATGCTATTTGTAATATGATGCATATAGAAAATATGCTAGGGGGGGGGGCGAACTAGTTCAGATGCGCCAGTCTAAAGCATAAGCCACGTCTATATTGCAAAGTCCTACAGCAAGACAGTCACAAAACACTTGTGAAAGAGTGAAAAGCTAGAAACAGACTGGTCAAAAGTCTCAACCTAAGTGTGCATTGATGTTAGCGCTCAAAAGCAAGACATCATACTTTAAAACATAGGGACTATAGATTACCGAGTATGCAGGCCGACAGGCCGAATGCAGCGCTAATCTACATGTTTTGATGAATTGACCTCCCTCCTAAAGTTACGCATAGTCTTCACTAGCAAACATTCACTATGTCCTGACCATGCAAGTCAGTATAGGCGGCAAACAAACATGTTCAAAAAAAGCGATTTGTTCTGCACAGGCATCATCACACAAACGCATATGATGCCATATCTTCAATGATATGCAGTCAAGCCTCCAAATCGCAACGCAATTCGGTTTATAAGCTTACAAAGAATGAAGCAAACCAATAACGCCATTAAGTTCTTAATGGCTCAATATCGTGCTATCTTCAAGAACGCAAACATCGCCATGTTAGCCGCCATCGCAGCTTCTGCTTTAGCTGCTGGTCAGACTCAGGCAGCCTCTTTTGTTAATGATACAGTAAAAGCTGAGGGTACTGACGTAACAGTAAATGTTGATGGTGTAGGTACCTCTCCAAACGCTTACGATAAAATTGAGCTCACTAACGGCGCAGCAAGCGATAAAGCATTTGTTATCACCGTAAGTTCTGGTGCTGCTAATAATACAATTAAAGGCACAGTTGGCCTTGCTAATTCCACTATCAAAGTAGCTGGCGCTGATAAGGCCAATGCTAAGTTAGATATCGGTACTGGCGCTGGCAATCCTACAGTTCTAACTCTTAAAGAGCTTTCTGTTGCAGAAAAGGGTACACTTATCGTTGCTGGTGTTGATGATCAAAAGACTGCAACAGTCAATGCTAATACCATTAACTTTGGTGATGGGCAAACCGTAGGTGATTCAGCCGTCAATATTGAGAATCATGCTACTGTGAATGCAGTAGGCGAAGCTGATGGTGCAGGTAAGATCACCATTAATCAGGCTACTGTAGAGATTAAGGCTGGCGGTGCTTTAAACGGTAAGCAAGTTGTTCTTACTGATGGTGTTGTAAATAATGCCGGTACCTTATCTGGCGGTACTATTGATATTGCAGCAGGTACATTAACAAATACTGGAACACTCACTGCTGGCACTTTAAATTTAGCAGGCGGCACTTTAACCGCAACTGAAGCCGTGACCGCCTCTAATGAGTTAAACATTACTGGTGGTAAGGTTGATGCTACTAAGGCAGTGTCAGGTAAGAAGATCAAGGTAACTGACGGTACAGTTGATTTTAAGGCTGCAACTGATTTAGGTAGTGATACTACTGAGCAGGTTAATATTAGCGGAGGTACTTTTGTTTCAACTGCTGCAGGTTCTATCAAAGGCAAGAAGATTACAATTGAAAAAGGCACATTCACTGCAACTAAAGGTCTAAACATTGGTATTGCAGGCGCTAATGTTAATGTAAATGGCGGTGAGTTCACTGTTCCTACTTCCCAGAAGCTTTCGTTCGTTGGTACTACAAACCTTTCTGGCGGTACCATTACTACAACTGACGCTGGTGAGCTCGTATTTAAGGGAAATGCCACTATCAACGGCACTACCTTAACTCTTGGTACTAGCGCTGTAACAAACATTGAAACTGACGCAGCAACTGCCACCTCTACTCTGAATGTAAGTTCCGCTACCTTCAAGACCTTAGTGGCAGATGCCAAGAAAGTTAAGGCCAATGCAGCTAACTCAGGCGATACCGCTGTATTGCACTTTACAGATACTGAAACAGCAATTAACTTAGCTGCTGGTGGCGTTGGTGTACTGAAGGATGACGGTACTGGTCTTGTAGATACAAATGTTGCAAAAGCAGGTAAAGGTGTATTTGCGGTTTCAGCTGCAAAGGCAGAGTTCAAGAAAGATACTTTTGCCCCTGCAGATGCTGATAATACTGTTCGCATTATTGCAGACGAGCTGACTGTTGGCGACAAGTCATTCACTGTTACCGCAGCAGCAGCGGATGATACCCTTCTTCAGGTAGGCAAGACTCTTACCGTTGGTGACGGTACTAAGGAGTTAAAGATTGCCAAGGGCGCTATCTCTTTAGAAGGTGAAGCTAACTCTACAGGCAATGAGGTTAAGGCCTCTAAGATTACTCTTGGTGATACTGAAAAGGGCACATTATCAGTCAATTCTGGTGATTGGAAAGTTCAAGGCCTGACCCTCACTAATGGTGAGGCAAACGTAATTGGCTCTGCCTTAACTGTTTCAGGCGATCTGACCGTAACTAAGGGTGCTTTATCACTAACCGATGGCGCTAGCCTGAAGGTTACTGGCAATCTCTCAACTGCAGGTTCTGCAGGTAAGATTACAGCAACTAAATCTGTAATTGATACTGTAGGTGGTGGTACCGTAACCTTAGGCGCTGCTACTGCTGCTGGTCTTGAGCTTAAGAACACCTCTGAGATTAAGCTTGAGGCTGCTGACTTCCAGAAAGACTCTAAATTTGATGCTTCTGGTTTAACTAATGCTATCACTGGAGATGCAAATACCACTATTTCCTTCGTTGATGCTAAGGGTGAGAAACTCACTTTATCAAAGGCTGACTTTGATAAGCTTCAGCAGTCAGTAGGTACTGGCTTCAAGGGTCTTTTCAACGTTAATGTAGACGGCATCGACAATGCTAAGGATGGCATGGCTTTAGGCGATGTATCCAACAACGCAGCAATTGAGGCATACGAGAAAGTATCAGTAAAGCAGGACTCTGCTACAGCTGTAGATAACACCAACAAGTCAGTTGGTAGCGTAGAGGTTACAGGTGGTAATACCCTTAACATGGGTACTGACACTTCATTAACCTTAAATAATGCTAAGGATGGCAAGCTCGTATACGAAGTCAAGGACGGTGTTGCTCAGACTGGTAATGTAGTATTTAAGAATGCAGGCAACTCCTTAACCTTAGCTGGTTCTGGCGAGATTGGCTCCATTAAAGTAGACTCAACCGTAGGCGCTAATGGCGGCAACGTAACTGTTGGTAAGGCAACTAAGACTGCTGCTGTTACTGTGAAGGGCGATATCGGTGCAGAGGCAGCAAACAGCCGTGTAGTTGGTGTAACTGTAAATGACAAGTCTTCACTGACTGTTAACAACGTATACACCACCGCTCTTGAGCTTGGCCTAGGCAGCTCCCTTAATGCAGGCACCGGCGTTGTAGATGTTAGTGGTGCCTCTTCCATCGAGGGTAACGTTAATGCTGGTACCTTAAAGTTAGGTGGTGAGTCCTTAATCGCTGGTGACGCATTTGTTGATGTTAGCACCATTGATCTCGGCGCTAATGCCTTAACCATTGGTAAGGATGGCGATGCCGAGGGCAATGGCTCTTCTTCAGCATCTGTATTCGCTGATGTTCTTATGCTGAATACTGGCAGCAAGGTATTTGTTGATCCTTCATACAAAAAGGATGCTGCTATCCTTGCAGTTAAGGATCTAAAGGACACTGCAGCACCGGATGATGTTGGTGTATTAAATGGCGGCATTTTTGTAGGTCAGAATGCAGCATTCGGCTATGGTTTTGACCAGGCAGAGTTCGAGTCTGTAATGGCTGACTACATGGTTGATGGCAAGTTTGCTGATCCTTCTGTAAATGGAGCAACTGGCCCTGCTAACGCATTAGCACTCAATAAGCCTCTGATTGTTAAGAAAGATGCTGGTATCGTAGTTGACCATAATTTAACTACAACTTCAGTAGCTGATCCAGCAACTCTTAAGAAAGATACTTTAGTTCTTGGTAAGAACGCAGCTCTCGTTCTGACAGATGGCGCATTTGGCACAAATAAGACTGAGGCTGCAATTAATTTTGCAAACGCCGGTACTGTAACTGCTGATCCTTCTGCAAAGGTTGTATTAGTTGGTGACTTTGATGCAAATGACAATGCTCTGAAGTTGGCTGTTAAGAGTAATGGTAAAGATGCTGCCGATGGCTTAACAGGTATTACCCTTTCGTATGCTGGTGGCTTGCTGTCAGGTACATATGATCCAACTACTGGCGGCTTCAACCTCGAGTTCCACAAGGACAAGGCTGATGCAATTTACGATGGCATCTCCCGTCCTGTAGCTGACGCTATCGTTGCTAAGCTCAATGGTGAGTTAAAGGAAAAGTCTGCTGCTGGTTACGGCTTATTTGCTAACCTGATCGCTGCTGAAAACTATAAGGCTATTGACGCTACTGCTCACGCTGCAACCTATGCAGGTGCTCAGCAGGCTGCCGTTGCTGCGGTAACCACCATGGCTGATGCAATGTTTGGTCGTGTCGGTGCTGTTGGTGTTGAGGCTGCCTCTATCTCTGCTACTGGCTCACAGGCTAACGGCGGTGTATGGTTAACCCCAATGTACAAGTCTGTTGATTCCGACGGTTTCAACGCTGAGG